>NZ_JBYCLG010000204.1:0-8723 GCF_057473785.1 Mycobacterium sp. TH-M103 | reverse complement strand
CTGCGGGTCTCGCCGACCTTGGCGTCGATCAGCGCGCCGCCCAGCGGCGAGTTCGGCGAGTACACCTCGAGCTTGCCGTCGTTGACGCCCTCCTGGCGGGTGGCGATCAGGAACGTCTCGGTGTCGGACTTGTCGCCGTTGTAGTAGACCTTCACGACCGAGCCGGGCAGGGCGACGCCGGACTGCTTGGGCGCCTCGCCGACCTTCGCGTTGCTCAGCAGGTCCTGCAGCTGGCGGATACGGGCCTCCTGCTGGCCCTGCTCCTCACGCGCCGCGTGGTACCCGCCGTTCTCGCGCAGGTCGCCCTCCTCGCGGCGGTCGTTGATTTCGGCTGCGATGACCGGACGGTTGGCGATCAGCTGATCGAGCTCGGCCTTGAGTCGGTCATGTGACTCCTGGGTCAACCAGGTCACCTGAGTATCCGTCATCTCGTCGCGCTCCTCGTGTTGTCGCTTCCGCGCCGTCGCGTAAGCCTTCGTGTGCTGCCGCCGGCGGGCGCCTCGGGAACCCCCGGTTGCTGCCGCGTCGCCCCGCCCACGGCCATTAATGCAGCAATACACGGTCCCAGCAGGAACCGTGCATTCATCCATGTTACCACCGCGGAAACATCTGGTGACCCACAAATTCGCAGTTCGCGGTCAGGACGGTCGCAGATAGTCGGGGACGTCGGTGCCGCAGCCGTAGATGTCGGCCATCATCGGCGGCCGGTAGGAGTCCACGGTTGTCGTGACCTGCACCGTGGCCTGGTCGGATGGCGGGACCAGCACCTCTCGTCGACCGGTCTCGCTGCCGTCCCGGGCGCGAACCCGCACGATGCAGTCCACGGGCCGCGACGGGTCCGAGCGCGTCACGCTGATCGTCACCGAGGCCGTCTCGTCGTCGATGACCTGGTAGCCGGCCAGCGAACCCGAGACGTCGCTGGTGCCGAGCCGTTGATAGCCGATGACGGCGACCACGACACCGGCCGCGACCGCGAGGACGGCCAGCGCGATGGCCAGGCCCCGCCGCGACATCCGCGACAGTCGAGGACGCCCGTAGCGGCCCTCGGGGCGAGGAATAAAAGTCTCGCTCATGCGTGATTCATATCTGGATGGCGATCGGGCAACCCCGGCCTAGGGGATGCCGACGATCGAGAACTGCAATTATATGGTCGAACGGGCCGGCCGGCGGAGCGACGAGGGAGCGTGTGAGCGAACTGCGGTTGATGGCGGTGCATGCCCACCCCGACGACGAATCCAGCAAGGGTGCGGCCACACTGGCCAAGTATGCCGACAAGGGGCATCGCGTGCTGGTGGTGACGTTGACCGGCGGGGAACGCGGCGACATCCTCAACCCGGCGATGGACCTGCCCGACGTGCGCGGGCGATTGCCGGAGGTCCGCCGCGACGAGATGGCGAAGGCGGCCGAGATCCTGGGCGTGGAGCACGCCTGGCTGGGTTTCGTCGACTCCGGGTTGCCCCAGGGCGAACCGCCGCCGCCGCTGCCCGAGGGCTGCTTCGCGCTGGCGCCGCTGGAGGAGTCGGTCGAGGCGCTGGTGCGCCTGGTTCGCGAGTTCCGGCCGCACGTGATCACCACCTACGACGAGAACGGCGGCTACCCCCATCCCGACCACATCCGCTGCCACCAGGTCTCGGTCGGCGCCTTCGAGGCCGCGGGCGACTACCGGCGCTTCCCGGAGGCCGGCGACCCGTGGACGGTGTCCAAGCTCTACTACATCCACGGGTTCCTGCGGGCGCGCATGCAGTTGCTGCACGACGAGGCCCTCAAGCACGGCCGCGACGCCCCGTTCAAGAAGTGGCTCGAGCACTGGGATCCCGAGCATGACCCGTTCGAGTCGCGGGTGACGACGCGTGTGGAGTGCTCGGCTTATTTCGGCCGGCGCGACGACGCACTGCGGGCGCACGCCACGCAGATCGACCCCAACCACGACTTCTTCGCCGCTCCCATCGCATGGCAGGAGCGGCTGTGGCCGACCGAGGAGTTCGAGTTGGCCCGCTCCCGGGTGCCGGTCCGCCTGCCCGAGGACGACTTGTTCGCCGGAATCGAGGTCGACGGGTGAATCATGTTCTTCTCGCGGCCCATGTCGCGGTTTGGGCCGACGGTGCGCCGCGCAACCATGGGCCCGACTTCGGCAAGGCCAGCCCGCTGGGGCTGCTGGTGATCGTGCTGCTGCTGATTGCCACGCTGTTTCTGCTGCGGTCGATGAACCGGCAACTGAAGAAGGTGCCCGAATCGTTCGACCCCGAGCACCCGGCCCCCGACCAGGCCGCGGACGAGGGCACCGACACCGTCGACCCGGCCGCGGACGAGGGGGGCGACGTCGACGGCGCGACGCGGCCACCAGGATCCGGTGATGAGCCCCGCTGACCTGGCCCGGACGAACACGCTGGGGCTGGCGGCCAGCCCGTACCTGCGCCAGCACGCCGACAATCCCGTGCACTGGCAGCAGTGGACGCCGGAGGCGCTGGCGGCCGCGGCGGCGCGCGACGTGCCGATCCTGCTGTCCGTCGGCTACGCCGCCTGCCACTGGTGTCACGTCATGGCCCACGAGTCGTTCGCGGACGACGAGGTGGCCGCCGCGATGAACGCGGGGTTCGTCTGCGTCAAGGTCGACCGCGAGGAGCGGCCGGACATCGACGCGGTCTACATGAACGCCACCGTCGCGCTCACCGGTCAGGGGGGCTGGCCGATGACATGCTTTCTGACCCCCGACGGCCGGCCCTTCTTCTGCGGCACGTACTACACGAAAGACGATTTTCTGAAGATCCTCACGGCCGTCACGGAGACCTGGCGGGACCGCCGCGACGACGTCGAGGAGGCGTCTGACCGCATCGCCGGGGAGCTGCGGACGATGACGGCCACGTTCTGGGAGCAAGCAAGCGGGAGTTCGGCGTTGGTCCCGGCGGTGTGCGACCACGCCGTCGCGGCACTGCTGGCCGGCGAGGACAAGGTCAACGGCGGCTTCGGCGATGCACCCAAGTTCCCGTCGGCTGCCGTGCTCGAGGCGTTGTTGCGCAACTACGAGCGCACCCGTTCGCCGGCCGCCCTGGAGGCGGTCGAACGCGCCGGCAACGCGATGGCCCGCGGCGGAATCTACGACCAGCTCGCCGGTGGCTTCGCCCGGTACAGCGTCGACAACGCCTGGGTGGTCCCGCATTTCGAGAAGATGCTCTACGACAACGCGCTGCTGCTGCGCGCCTACGCGCACTGGGCCCGCCGCACCGGGGATCCGCTGGCCCGCCGCATCGCCGCCGAGACGGCGCGCTTCCTGCTCGTCGAGCTGTCCGACGCCGACATGTTCGTCTCGTCGCTGGACGCCGACGCCGACGGCCGCGAGGGTTCGACCTACGTCTGGACGCGCAAGCAGCTGAGCGAGGTGCTCGGTGACGACGAAGGCCGCTGGGCGGCGCAGATTTTCGCGGTGACACGGTCCGGCACGTTCGAGGACCGGGCCTCGGTGCTGCAGCTGCGCGAAGACCCCGACGATCCGCAACGCTTGGAACGGGTGCGGTCCGCGCTGCTGGCCGCCCGCCGCACCCGGGCCCAGCCGGGCCGCGACGACAAGGTCGTCACCTGCTGGAACGGGCTGGCGATCGCCGCGCTGGCCGAGGCCAGCGTGGCTCTGGACGAACCCGAGTTGGCCCGCGCCGCGGCGCGCTGTGCGGCCGCGCTGCTGGACCTGCATATCGTCGGCGGCCGGCTGCGGCGGACCAGCCTGGGCGGGGTGGTCGGCGACAGCGCCGCCACCCTGGACGATCACGCGATGCTGGCCGCCGGCCTGCTGGCGCTGTATCAGCTGACCGCCCAGGAGGACTGGCTGACGGCGGCGGCCGGGCTGCTGGACACCGCGCTGGAGCGCTTCGCCGACCCGGACCGGCCCGGCCGCTGGTTCGACACGGCCGACGATGCCGAGGAGCTGATGTTGCGGCCCGCCGACCCGCTGGACGGCGCGACGCCGTCGGGCGCGTCGTCGGTCACCGAGGCGCTGCTGACTGCGGCGCACCTGGTCGACGGGCCCCGCGCCGAACGGTACCTGCAGGCGGCCTCCGCCGCGCTCGACGCCCATTCGGTGCTGCTGGCGCAGGCGCCGCGCTCGGCCGGCAACTGGGTGTCGGTCGCCGAGCTGGCGGTTCGCGGGCCGCTGCAGGTCGCTGTCGCCTGCGACCCGGCACGCTCGGAGCTGCTCGCCGAGGCGCGCCGCCTGGCGCCCGGCGGGGCGATTGTCGTCGGGGGCGCGCCCGACTCGTCGGCGCTGCTCGCCGGCCGCGCCAGGGTCGGCGACGCCGACGCTGCCTACGTGTGCCGGGGCCGGGTGTGCGACCTCCCGGTGACCCGGGCCGCGGAGCTGGCCGCGGCCCTGGGTGTCCCCCGGCGCTAGCGCGGCCGTTACCCTGCGTCTCATGCCGCACGCCGACGATCGCACCCCAGCGATCACCGCAACCGTCAACCGTTACATCGCGCTGGTCGCCGGGGGCAGCGCGGACGAGTTGGTCGAGCTCTACGCCGACGATGCCACGGTCGAGGACCCGGTCGGCGGTGAGGTGCACATCGGCCGCCAGGCGATCCACGGCTTCTACTCCGCGCTCGAGGGTGCGCAGCGCGAGTGCGAACTGGTGTCGCTGCGGGTGGCCGGCAACGAGGCGGCTTTCCAGTTCCGGCTGACCGTGAACGCGGGCGGTCAGCGGATGCTGATCGAGCCGATCGACGTCATGGCCTTCGACGAGCGCGGCAAGGTCACCACGATGAAGGCGTACTGGTCGGCCACCGACGTGACCCAGCTCTGAAGCTCCGGCGCGATCAGGCCGGGTGGCCGACGTAGAAGACCGCCAGCCACATGGCGATGTAGTGCAGTACCGCCGCGAGCACGGTGAACGTGTGGAACACCTCGTGATAGCCGAACGTGCGCGGCCACGGGTCGGGCCAGCGCAGTGCGTAGAACACGCCGCCGACGCTGTAGAACACTCCGCCGACGGCCAGCAGCACCATCGCCGCCACCCCGGCGGTGTGGATGATCGTCGGGGCGTACCACACCGCCACCCAGCCCAGCAGAAGATACAGCGGCACGCCCACCCAGCGGGGCGCCGTCGGCCAGAACACCTTCAGCACGATCCCCGCCGCCGCGCCGCCCCACACGATCCACAGCACCGTCACCCCGGTGCTCTGCGGCATGGCCAGGCGCGCGAACGGAGTGTAGCTGCCGGCGATGAACAAGAAGATCGTCGAATGGTCCAGCCGCTTCATCCACTGCCGGGCGGCCACCGATTTCCACTGGACGCGGTGGTAGGTGGCGCTGACGGCGAACATCGCCACGGTGGCCGCGGCGTAGATGAGCGTCGAATGCCCGGCGCGGGGCGAGGCGAGCGCCCACGACACCGACACCAGGGTCGTCCCGCACACCACCGCCAGCCACGCCGAGTAGAAGTGGATCCAGCCGCGCATCCGCGGCTTCGTCAGGATCCGGGCGGCGTCTTCGACGAGCTCTTCGACCGGGTTCTCCGGGGCGGATGACTCTGATCGGGGTTCCGAATCGGCCCCCGAATCGGCGGGTGTGCTGGTCTGCCTGCTCATGTCTCCTGTTGCCTTGCACGTCGGGCTCGCACGTCGAAAAACATGCCACGAGCGCTGGCCTTCCACACTAGCCGCGGAGGGTCGTCGCTGCGATGACGCCCGCGCGGTGTCATCCGCCGCAATCACGGCGGGAATCGGGCCGCCCGACAGTAGGGTGGGTCTTCGTGGAGATCATCCCGCCCCGGCTCAAGGAGCCGCTCTACAAGGTCTACGAGCTGCGGCTGCGGCAGGGCCTGGCCGCGTCCAAAGCCGAACTGCCGCGCCACATCGCGGTCCTGTGCGACGGCAACCGGCGTTGGGCGCGCGACGCGGGTTACGACGACGTCAGCTACGGCTACCGGATGGGCGCCGCCAAGATCGCCGAGATGCTGCGCTGGTGTCAGGAGGCCGGCATCGAGATGACCACCGTCTACCTGCTGTCCACCGAGAACCTGCAACGCGATCCCACCGAGCTGGCCGGGCTGATCGAGATCATCACCGATGTCGTCGAGGAGATCTGCGCCCCGGCCAACCGCTGGAGCGTGCGCACCGTCGGGGACCTCGAGCTGCTCGGCGAGGAACCGGCCCGGCGGCTGCGCGGCGCGGTGAAGTCGACACCGGCCGTGGCGTCCTTCCACGTCAACGTCGCGGTCGGCTACGGCGGCCGCCGCGAGATCGTCGACGCGGTGCGGGCGTTGCTGGGCAAGGAACTCGCCAACGGCGCGACGGCCGAGGAACTCGTCGAGGCGGTGACCGTGGACGCCATCTCCGAGAACCTCTACACCTCCGGGCAACCCGACCCCGACCTGGTGATCCGCACGTCCGGCGAACAACGCCTGTCCGGGTTCCTGCTGTGGCAGAGCGCGTACTCGGAGATGTGGTTCACCGAGGCGCACTGGCCCGCGTTCCGCCGGGTGGACTTCCTGCGCGCGTTGCGCGCCTACAGCGAGCGGCACCGCAGGTACGGCAAGTAGCGAGGGTTATCGGCGGGTCCCCGGCGTGCCAGACCTGCGCGGGCGCGTCGATGCCGGTTCGCCGACCGCGGCCCCGCGTTGACGAACCCGGTGCACCCGCGCCGCGGCAGTTACTCTCGCAGCCGGGGCATCGGTTACCGAAAGGGCACTGGAATGGCTATGTCGACGATTCCGCCCGCGAAGGTCGTCCGGGCGATCGAACGCGCCAGGCATCACCTCGGCCGGCTGTACCGCCGGACGCTTCCCGCTCCGGCGGTCTTGCTGGAAATGCTGATGGACGCGTGGGTGGCGCAGGCGATCACGGCGGCGGCCGATCTCGGCATCGCCGACGCGCTGGCGAGCGGCCCGCTCGCGGCCGGGGACCTGGCGAAGGCGGTCGGCGCGGACACCGACGCACTCACCCGGCTCATGCGCGCCCTGATCTCGCGCGGGATATTTCGCCAGCGCCGTGACGGCCGCTACGACCTGACCCCGCTGGCTCAGCCGCTGCGTCGCGACGCCGAGATCTCGCTGGCCGCGTGGGCCCGCTGGGCGGGCTCGCCCCAGCTGCGCGAGCGCTGGAGCCATCTCAGCGACGGCATCCGCGCGGGCCGATGCGTCGCCGCCGAGATGGCCGACCAGAACATGTTCGACTACCTGGCCGGCCAGCCGGAACTGAACGATATCTTCAACCAGGCCATGACCAACGTCTCCGAACTCTCGATCGCCCCGCTCATGGCGGCCTACGACTTCGGGAGCTTCGGTGCCCGCGCCACCATCGTCGACGTCGGGGGTGGGCACGGCCGGCTGCTTTCGGCCATCCTGGCCGCCACCCCGCAGGCGCGCGGCGTCCTGTTCGACATGCCGCAGGTGGTGGCGGGGGCGCCGGAGGAACTGCGCAGACACCGCGTCGCCGACCGCGTCGAGATCGCCGAGGGTTCGTTCTTCGACGACGTGATTCCGCCCGGCGGCGACATCTACGTCCTGAAGAACGTGATCCACGACTGGCTCGACGACGACGCCGAGCGCATCCTGCGCAACGTGCGCTCGGCGTGCGCGACCGGCAAGCACGTGCTGCTCATCGAGCTGGTGATCCCGGCGCACGACCGCGACTCCCCCGGCAAATGGCTGGACCTGGACATGTTCGTCAGCGCCGCCGCCCGCGAACGCACCGCGGAGGAATACCGCCGGCTCCTGCAGCGCGCCGGCTTCCGGCTGACGCGGGTGGTCGAGACGGCCTCGCCGTTCAGCGTCATCGAGGCCGAGGCGGTGTAGGCGGGGTCGGTGGCAGTGGTTGGCAGTGCCGCGCGTCGACGTGGCAGTGCTCCGCGGCGACGCTGAGACGTGTTCGACCCATCCGCCATCGCAAGGAGTGATCGCATGACCTCGGTATCCGGTGCGTCCGGTCTCGGCGCCCCTCATCTCTACGACTCGACCGACTCGCTGCTGCGTTTCGCCATGCGCGCCGACGCGACGGTGACCGGGCTGTGCGGGCTCGCCGTCGCCTTCGCCGCCGACCCGCTGTCGTCGCTGACCGGCCTGCCGTCGGGCGTGGAATACGGCCTCGGCGCCGCTTTCGTGCTTTACGGGCTGGTGGTGTTCAGCCTCGCGGCGGTGCCCCGTCCGCGCCGCGCCGGGGCCAGTGTCGTCGTCGCGAACGTCGCTTGCACGCTGGCCGCGGTGCTGGCCGCCGACCTGGTGCCCATGACCGGCCTCGGGGTTGCGGCGATGCTGGGCAGCGCCGTGTACACGACGGCGTTCGCCGCGCTGCAGTATCTGGGGGTGCGCCGCCTGGCGGCCTGAGCGCCCGACGCGTGGCTGCGGGGTCCGGGCGGGCCCCGCAGCTACAGCTTGCGCAGGCGCAGCCGGTTGATGGAGTGGTTGGCGTCCTTGCGCAGCACCAGGGTCGCGCGCGGCCGGGTGGGCAGGATGTTCTCGACCAGGTTGGGCCGGTTGATCGAGCGCCAGATCTCGCGCGCGGCGGCGACGGCCTTGGTGTCGCTGAGGGGCGCGTAGTGGTGGAAGTGCGATTCGGGGTCGGCGAACGCCGTGCTGCGCATGGCCAGGAACCGCGAGATGTACCACTGCTCGATGTCCTCGATGCGGGCGTCCACGTACAGCGAGAAGTCGAACAGGTCCGAGACCATCAGGGTCGGGCCGGTCTGCAGGACGTTGAGGCCCTCCAGGATCAGGATGTCGGGGTGGCGGACGACCTGCTTGGCC
>NZ_JBYCLG010000203.1:0-1921 GCF_057473785.1 Mycobacterium sp. TH-M103 | reverse complement strand
CGCCGCCCTGGGCGACAACCACAAGCCTTTGTTCCCCACCTATTCGATCTCCAAGATCGCCGGTGAGGTCGTCGCGCGCACCATGGCACGCGTTCTCGGCGTGCCCACGACCATCGCCCGGCTCAACGTCCCCTACGGCGACAACGGCGGTTGGCCGTTCTACCACATGGAGATGATGCTGGCCGGCATCCCGATCCCGGTGCCGCCCGGCGGACCGGCCCGCTACAACCCGATCCACGAGGACGACATCATCGCGACCATCCCCAAACTGCTGGAAGTGGCGTCGGTCCCGGCGACCACGGTCAACTGGTGCGGCGACCAAACCGTCAGCATTCAGCAGTGGTGCGGCTACCTCGGCTCACTCGTGGGCAAGGAGCCCGTCTTCGACGAGAGCGACCAGGCGCTGCGCGGCAACCCCACGGACGCCACCCGGATGCGCGAACTCGTGGGCGCGACGACCGTCGACTGGCGCGACGGGCTGCGCCGCATGGCGGCCAAGTTTCATCCCGAGCTGGTCGGCTCGTAACCGGTTGCGGCACATCACAACACGGGCAGGCGTCCGGCTACCAGTAGCGCAGGGCCTGCCGGAACAGGTCCGTCAGCACCGGCTTGGTCATCTCCAGGGGCGCATTCTGCAGTAGGCGCTGCTGTGGGTGGGCGCCCTCGGCGAGCGCCGCCACGTCGGCGTCGGTGTAGCCGACCCCGCCGAGGCCGTTCGGCATGCCCACCGCACGCATGAGGCGGACGAGCTCCGCCGCGAGGACTTCACCGGCGTCCGCCCCCGCGGCCCCGCGCGTGTCGGCGCCGAGCAGTCGGGCGGCCTCCAGATGGCGCTCCGGGCTGACCGCCGCGATGTGCCGGAAGACCGCGGGCGCGTTGAGGATGACGGCCATGCCGTGGGGCACCAGCGGCTCCTCGGCGGGGTAGCCGGCCGGGCGGAAGTCGCGCACCAGCCCCGCCACCGCGTAGGCCATGCCGTGCGGCGCGTGCACGCCCGCGTTGCCGAAGGCGATGCCGGCAAGCGTTGCGGCCCACATCATCTGCTCGCGGGCGTCGTTGTCGGAGGCGTCCCGCACCGCGCGCTCCATGAACAGGCCCAGCACGCGCAACGCCTCGCGGCAGCCCAGGTCGCTCCACGGGTTGGCGCCCTGGCTCATCGGCCGCAGGCTCGGGCGCTCGGGTGCCCGCCGATGGACGTAGGGACGTGCGGTGTAGGACTCCAGCGCGTGCGACAGCACGTCGAGGCCGGCCGCGGCGACGACCTCCGGTGGCAGGCTGGCGGTGCAGTCGGGGTCGACCAGCGCCTCGGTGGGGCGCAGGGCGTGCGAGGCGATGCCCGTCTTGGCCGACAGCGCGAGCAGGTCGAAGATCGCGATACCGGTGACTTCGCTGCCGGTGCCCGCTGTTGTGGGGCAGGCGATGTGGGGCCGCAGCGGGCCGGGAACGGGTTTGCCCTCGCCGACCGGCGCGTTGACGTAGGCCAGCAGGTCGGCGGGGTGGGTGGCGTAGAGGTTGGCCGCCTTGCAGGTGTCGATGACCGACCCGCCGCCCAGGGACACGTAGCCGTCCGGGTTCGACTCTCGGGCGAAACGCGCAGCCTCGGCGAACGATTCGTCCGTGGGTTCGACGTGGACGTCGGTATAGGTGAGGACGTCCAGACCGGCCGCAACGAGCGAGTCGTGCGCCGTGGCGAAGACGGGCAGTGTGGCCACCCGCGCATCGGAGAACACGGCGACCCGCCGCAACCCCAGCGCGCGGGCCCGGTCGCCCAACTCCGCCAGGCAGCCCCGCCCGAAGGTGACCCGGGAGGAGTCGACCGTGAACGCGCCGTCGCAGCCCTCGGCCGCGGCCGGGAATTCGCAGCATCCCATCGGGGCCCTCCTGAGTCCGGTAGCGACGGGAGAGTACCCCACGCGGCCGA
>NZ_JBYCLG010000202.1:0-20247 GCF_057473785.1 Mycobacterium sp. TH-M103 | reverse complement strand
TCGGCCAGCCGATGTTCACCGAATACGTCTGGGGCCGCCAATACGGGGAGAACACGATCAACCCATGAGAACCACCGGCACAGCGATCAAACTCGGTGTCCTCTGGTCGGTGCTGGCGATGTTCACCGTGGTGATCATCGTGGTGTTCGGCCAGATGCGGTTCGACCGCACCACAGGGTATTCCGCGGTGTTCACCGACGCGAGCGGGTTGCGCGCCGGCCAGTTCGTCCGCGCGGCGGGGGTGGAGGTCGGCAAGGTCTCCAAAGTGACCCTGATCGCCGGGGACAGCCGCGTGCTGGTGGACTTCGCCGTGGACCGCTCGCTGCCGCTGGACCGGGCGACGACGGCCTCTATCCGCTACCTCAACCTCATCGGCGAACGCTACCTGGAACTGGGCCGCGGCGACAGCGGCGAGCGGCTGGCCCCGGGCGCCACGATCCCGGTCGAGCACACCCGGCCGGCGCTGGACCTCGACGCGCTGATCGGCGGGTTCCGCCCGTTGTTCAAGGCGCTGGACCCCGACAAGGTCAACGGCATCGCCCAGGCGATCATCACCGTGTTCCAGGGGCAGGGCGCGACCATCAACGACATCCTGGACCAGACCGCGTCGCTGACGGCGGCACTGGCCAACCGGGACAAGGCGATCGGCGAGGTCGTCACCAACCTGAACACCGTGCTGGCCACCACCGTCAAGCACCAGAAGGAGCTCGACGGGACGGTCGCGAACCTGGAACTGCTGATCACCGGGCTGAAGAGCCGGGCCGATCCGCTCGCCGCGGCGGCGGCAAACCTGAGCGACGCCGCGGGCACCCTGGCCGGCCTGCTGGCCGACGACCGGCCGGCGCTGCACGGCACCCTGGGACACCTCGAGGACGTCGCGCAGCCGCTCATCGACGACCTGCCCGCCCTCGACGACGTGCTCGAGAAGCTGCCTCAGGCCTACCGCATCATCGGCCGCGCCGGCGGCATCTACGGCGACTTCTACAACTTCTATCTCTGCGACATCGCCATCAAGCTCAACGGTTTACAGCCCGGCGGCCCGGTGCGCACCGTCAAGCTGTTCGGGCAGCCCACCGGGAGGTGCACGCCGCAATGAGAACGCTCACGGAGGTCAACCGCGGCCGCGTCGGGCTGATGGGCGCGCTGGTCACGCTGCTCGCCGTCGGGGTCGGGCAAAGCTTCACCAGCGTGCCGATGCTGTTCGCCACACCGACCTATTACGCGCAGTTCGCCGACACCGGCGGGATCAGCACGGGTGACAGGGTGGAGATCGCCGGGGTGAACGTCGGCCTGGTGCGCTCGCTGGTGATCCGGGGGGACAAGGTCCTGATCGGATTCTCGTTGCCCGGCAAACGGATCGGGACGCAGAGCCGCGTCGCGATCCGCACCGACACCTTCCTGGGCCGCAAGAACATGCAGATCCAGCCCCGCGGCTCGGAACCGTTGCGGCCGAACGGCATCCTCCCTTCGGGGCAGACCACCACGCCCTACCAGATCTACGACGCGTTCGTCGACGTCACGAAGGCGGCCACGGACTGGAACATCGACCTCGTCAAGCGGTCGCTGAACGTCTTGTCGGAGACCTTCGACCAGACCGCACCGCACCTGAGTGCGGCCCTCGACGGGGTGGCCAAATTCTCCGAGACCATCGGCGGGCGCGACGAGCAGATCAAGCAGTTGCTGGCCAACGCCAACAAGGTCGCCGGCGTGCTCGGTGACCGCAGCGAACAGGTCAACGGCCTGCTGGTCAACGCCGAGACGCTGCTGGGCGCCTTCCGGGAACGCAGCCAGGCACTCAGGATTCTGCTCAGCAACGTATCGACGGTGTCGGCCCAGGTGTCCGGTCTGATCAACGAGAATCCCCGCGCGCACCACGTGCTGGAGCAGTTGGGCACGGTCAGCGACGAGCTGGTCAAACGCAAGAACGAACTGGCCGATGTGCTGGTGCTGCTCAGCAGATACACCGCATCCCTGACCGAGGCTGTGGCTTCCGGGCCGTTCTTCAAGGCGATCGTGGCGAATCTGCTGCCCTACCAGGTCCTGCAGCCGTGGGTCGACGCGGCGTTCAAGAAGCGGGGCATCGACCCGGAGAACTTCTGGCGCGGCGCCGGGCTGCCGGCGTTCCGCTGGCCCGACCCCAACGGGACCCGGTTCCCCAACGGCGCGCCGCCGCCGGCGCCGCCGGTGTCGGAGGGCACTGCGGATCATCCGGGACCCGCCGTCCCGCCGGGATCGCCGTGTTCGTACGCGCCGCCGGCCGACACGTCGCCGCGGCCCGGAAACCCGCTGCCCTGCAAGGTATCCGAGCAAGGCCCCTTCGGTACCGTCGCGGGCGGTTTCCCCGCGCCCCTGGACGTCCAGGCGTCGCCGCCCAATCCCGGCGGGACGGCGCCCACACCGGGGATACCGAGTGCGGCGCGGCCCGGCGAGACGCCGCCGGACGTCCCGGGCACCCCCGTTCCGCTGCCGACGCACGCGCCGCCGGGGGCGCGCACCCAACCACTGACGGGTGGTGAGCGCCCATGAGCACCATCTTCGACATTCGCAACGTGCGGTTGCCGAAAGTGCCGGGCAGGGCACTGGTCGTCGGGGTGCTCGCGGTGGTGTTCGTCTGCATCGCGGCGGCCGCCGGGGTGCAGCTCTACCGGAAACTGACCAACACCACGGTCGTCGCGTACTTCCCCGAGACCCTCGCCCTCTACCCCGGCGACAAGGTCCAGATCATGGGGGTGCGGGTCGGTTCGATCGACGCGATCGAGCCGCTCGGCGACAAGATGCGAGTCACGTTGCACTACAGCAACAAGTACAAGGTGCCCGCCCGGGCCACGGCATCGATCCTGAACCCCAGCCTGGTGGCTTCGCGCACCATCCAGCTCTCACCGCCCTACACCGGCGGGCCGGTGCTCGAGGACGGCGCGGTGATCCCGATCGAGCGCACCCAGGTGCCCGTCGAGTGGGATCAGCTGCGCGACTCCATCAACGGGATCCTGCGCCAACTCGGCCCGACGGCCCGGCAGCCGACAGGGCCGTTCGGTGAGGTCATCGAAAAGGCGGCCGACAACCTGGCCGGAAAAGGCAAGCAGGTCAACGACACCCTGAACAACCTGTCACAGGCGCTGACCGCGCTGAACGAGGGCCGGGGCGACTTCGTCGCGATCACGCGAAGCCTCGCGCAGTTCGTCAGCGCGCTGTACCAGAACGATCGGCAGTTCGTCGCACTCAACGCCGACCTCGCCGAGTTCACCGGCTGGTTCACCAGATCCGACCATGAAGTGGCCGACACGGTGGGCCGGATCGACGACGTGCTGGCAACCGCCCGGAAGTTCGTCAGCGACAACCGGTCCGCGCTGGCGCACGACGTCGGCAACCTCGCCGACGTGACCACCACGATCCTGCAGCCCGAGCCGCGCGACGGCCTGGAAACCGCGCTGCACGTGTTGCCCACCTTCGCGGGCAACTTCAACAACCTCTACCACCCCCTGAACAGCTCCCTGGTGGGCCTGTTCGCGTTCCCGAACTTCGCCAACCCGCTTCAGTTCGTCTGCAGTGCCATCCAGGCCGGCAGCCGACTGGGCTATCAGGACTCGGCCGAGCTGTGCGCGCAGTATCTGGCGCCGGTACTGGACGCCATCAAGTTCAACTATTTTCCCGCCGGCGCGAACTTCTTCAACTCGCCGGCCACCCTGCCCAAGGAGGTGGCCTACTCCGAGGAACGGCTGCGCCCCCCGCCGGGGTACAAGGACACCACCGTCCCGGGGATCTTCGCGCGCGACACACCGTTTGCGCACGGCAACCACGAGCCCGGCTGGGTCGTCGCGCCGGGCATGCAGGGCACGCCGGTGCAGCCGCCCACGGCGAACATGCTGACCCCGGAATCGCTGGCCGAGCTCATGGGCGGCCCGGACGCGCCGCCCCCGCCGCCGGGTGTGACCATGCCCGGTCCGCCGAACGCCTATGACGAATCCAATCCGCTTCCGCCGCCCTGGTACCCGCAGCCCGCCCACCCGGGGCCGGGCCAGTGAGCGCGGTACGCGCGGCCCGTCGGCGACCGGCGTGGGTGCTGGCCGTCCTGCTGGTGCCGGTGCTGTTGACGTCGTGCACCTGGCGGGGCATCGCCAACGTGCCGCTGCCCATCGGCCAGGGCACGGGCGCCGACCACCTGACGATCTATGTGCAGATGCCGGACACGCTGGCGCTGAACACCAACAGCCGGGTACGGGTCGCCGACGTGTGGGTCGGCACGGTGCGTGCGATCAGGCTGAAGAACTGGATCGCGACCCTGACGTTGGACGTGGACCCCGGCGTGCGGCTGCCGGCCAACGCGACGGCGAAAATCGGTCAGACCAGCCTGCTGGGCACCCAGCACGTCGAGTTGGCCGCGCCGAAGAACCCTTCCCCGCAACGGTTGCGGAGCGGCGACACCATCCCGTTGAAGAACGCCTCGGCCTACCCCACCGTCGAGCGGACGTTGGCCAGCATCGCGGTGATCCTCAACGGCGGCGGGATTCCGAACCTCGACGCGATCCAATCCGAGGTCATCGACATCCTCGACGGCCACGTCGACCAGGTTCGCGAATTCCTCGGGCGCCTGGACACGTTCACCGCCGAACTGAACCGGCAGCGCGGCGACCTGACCCGGGCCATCGATTCGACCAACCAACTGCTGGCCATCGTCGCCGACCGTAAGGACACGCTGGAGCGGGTGCTCACCGAGATACCACCGCTGATAAAGCATTTCGCCGATACCCGCGCCTTGTTCGCCGACGCCACCGAGTCTCTGGGGCGGTTCAGCGACGCCGCCAACCGGGCGTTGGTCGCCACCCGGCCCAACCTGCACCAGAGTCTGGCGGCGCTGCAGCGGCCGCTCAAGCAGCTCGGCCGGGCCTCGCCGTACGTGGTGGGCGCGCTGAAGCTGGGCCTCACAGCACCGTTCAACATCGACGACGTGACGCAGGTGATCCGCGGCGACTACGTCAACGTGTCCGCCACGCTCGACCTGACCCTGTCCACCATCGACAACACCACGCTCAGCGGAACGGGTTTCTCCGGGGCCTTGCGGGCCCTCGAGCAGTCGTGGGGACGGGATCCGGAAACCATGATCCCCGACGTCCGCTACACGCCCAACCCGAACGACGCCCCGGGTGGGCCGCTGGTGGAAAGGGGTCGATGAAAGATGTTGACCCGCATGATCAAAACCCAGCTGGTGGTGCTGGCGGGGGTCGCCGTGGCCGCGGTGGTCGTGCTGGTCTGGTACTACCTGCAGATACCGAGCCTGGCCGGCGTCGGGCGCTACACGGTGTATGCCGAATTGCCGCAGTCGGGCGGCCTGTATCGCACGGCCAACGTCACCTACCGGGGCATCACCGTCGGCAAGGTGACCGGCGTCGAACCGACCCGGCGCGGCGCGCGGGCGGCGATGAGCATCGACGACCGCTACCAGGTCCCCGCCGACGCGTCGGCCAACGTCCACTCGGTCTCGGCGGTCGGCGAGCAGTTCATCGACCTGGTGTCGAGCCGCAACCGCGGGCCGTTCCTGCGCGACGGGCAGACGATCACCAAGACCACCGTGCCCAGCCAGATCGGCCCGGCGCTCGATGCCGCCAACGAGGGCCTGGCGGTGCTGCCCAAGGACAAGGTCGCCGCACTGCTCCACGAGACGGCCCAGGCCGTCGGTGGGCTCGGGCCGGCGCTGCGGCGGCTGGTCGACTCCGCCCAGGGCATCGCGCACGACTTCCGGGGCAGCCTCGACGACATCGACGACGTCATCGCGCGCTCGGCGCCGATCATCGACAGTCAGGCCGATTCCGGCGACAACATCGGGCGGTGGGCCGCCAATCTGAACACGCTGGCCGCGCAGACCGCACGGCAGGATCACGCGATACGCGACATCCTGGCCAACGCGGCGCCGACCGCCGAGCAGGTCGACGCCGCGTTCGGTGACGTGCGGGAGTCGCTGCCGCAGACGCTGGCCAACCTGGAGGTCGTGCTCGACATGCTTAAGCGCTATCACCACGGCGTCGAGCAGGCGTTGGTGTTCTTGCCGCAGTCGGCGTCCATCGCCCAGTCGGTGACGGCGCAATCTCCCGGCCAGGCCAACCTGGGCGTCGGCGCGATCGCGCTGAACCAGCCGCCGCCGTGCCTGACCGGATTCCTGCCGGCCTCCCAGTGGCGGGCACCGGCTGACACCACCATCGCGCCGCTGCCGGCCGGCACCTACTGCAAGATCCCCATGGACGCGGCGAATGTGGTTCGCGGAGCACGCAATTACCCGTGCGTGGACGTGCCCGGCAAGCGCGCCGCGACCCCGCGCGAGTGCCGAAGCCCCAAACCCTATGTGCCGATGGGTACCAATCCGTGGTACGGGGACCCCGATCAGATCCTCACCTGCCCCGCGCCGGGCGCGCGTTGTGACCAGCCGGTCAAGCCGGGCAACGTGATTCCGGCGCCGTCGGTCGATAACGGCCTCAACCCGCTGCCCTCGGACCGGGTGCCGGGCACGCCGCCGCCGCTCAGCGATCCGCTGCAGCGGCCGGGTTCGGGGACCGTCGAGTGCAACGGCCAACAGCCCAACCCGTGCGTCTACACTCCGAACGCCGTGCCGACCGCGCTGTACGACGTGCGTAGCGGCAAGGTCGTCGGGCCCGACGGTGTGGTGTATTCCGTGGAGAACTCGGGTCATCTCGGCGACGACGGGTGGAAGGAAATGCTCGGGCGGACGGGCTGATTCGGCCCCGGGTGACCGAAGCCGCGGGCGCCGACGTCAAGCCCCGGCTTCCGGATCGGGGGCGGCGCCCTCCTCGGCGTGGCCCGCATGCCCGCGCCACTTCCGGTATCCGCGCCGCGCCGCGAACGCGCCGACGATGGCGGTGACACACCACACCGCTATCGCCGAGTACGCCAACGGCGACGACAGGTTCCCGATCGACGCGCCCAGCACGGTGTAGACGAAAGCCCGGGGCAGCGAACCGATGAGCGCGCCGACGCCCATCTGCCACAACGGAACTCCGAACGCGCCGAACGCATAGGAGGCCAGCGCGTCGGAGAGGCCGGGGACGAACCGCTGACCGACCACCGCCCACAGCCCGCGGCGTTCGATCAGCGCGTCGAGCCGATCGGCGCGCGCCGGCCCCAGCAGCGCCCGCGCACTGGTGCGGCCGGCGCGGCGGCCGACGAAGGCGGCGACGACCGCGGTGCCCGCCGTGGCGCCCAGCGTCACGCCGATCCCCACAAAAGGCCCGAACACCAGCCCGCTGCCCGCGGCGAGCATCGGGCCCGGCACGAACACCGCGCCGAGCAGGGCCGCGGCCACGGCATAGGCCAGCGGCGCCGCCGGACCCGTCGCGGCGACCGCGCCGCGCACCCGCCCCACGTCGACGACATGCGCCACGGCCACCAGATAGAACAGCACGAGCAGAAAGACCGCGAACGCGGCGAGCCGCACGACGTGGCGCCGCCGCGGCGCCGGCGCGGATTCGTCTTCACCAACCATGTCGACCATGCTGACCGGAATTCTCACACCTGCGAGCCGGGCCGCGTGAGCGATCCCGGCGGCATGTTAGTGTCCGACGGGGTCGATTCGGGGAATGCAAAAGCCGGAAGGGGCTCGTGGACGTGGGTTCGAACATCACGTGGCACCAACACAGTGTCACCCGCGCCGACCGCGAACGCCTCAACGGCCACAAAGGGTGCGTGATCTGGTTCACCGGGCTGAGCGGCGCCGGCAAGAGCACGCTGGCCAACCTGGTGGATCGCAAACTCTACGAGCGGGGCGTCCGCAGCTATGTCCTGGACGGGGACAACGTCCGCCACGGTCTCAACGCCGACCCGCACACCCTGACCGCGACGCACGGCGAGGAATTCGCCGGTCGCTTCGGGCTGGACTTCTCCGCGCAGGCGCGCGAAGAGAACATCAGGCGAATCGGTGCGGTGGCGCAGTTGTTCTGCGACGACGGCATCGTGGCGCTGACCGGCTTCATCAGCCCCTATCGCCGCGACCGCGACCGGGTCCGCGCCTCACTGGGCGCGGGCGACTTCATCGAGATCTTCGTCGACTGCCCCCTCGAGGTGTGCGAGGAACGCGACCCCAAAGGCCTCTACAAGAAGGCCCGGGCCGGGGAGCTCAAGGGATTCACCGGAATCGACGACCCCTACGAGGCCCCGCTGAACCCCGAGATCAGGCTCGACGCGCAGAAGGACCCGGACCTGCTGGCCGAGGAAGTGGTTTCCTACCTCGAACAGGTGGGCGTCATTTCCGACGAGCCGGCCGTCTGAGCGTTCCGCGGCCTCAGCCCCGCAGTCGTTGCCGCAGTCCCGTCGCCCGCACGGCGCGGCGCCCGATCGCGGCACGCACCGCATCCGGTGACCCCACCACCCGGACCCTGGTCTTGGCGCGTGTCACGGCCGTGTAGAACAACTCCCGCGTCAGCAGCCGCGAATCCTGCGGCGGCAGCAGCACCGTCACCTCCTCGGCCTGGCTGCCCTGGCTCTTGTGAACGGTCATGGCGTGCATGGTCTCGACGTCACCGAGGCGGCTGGTCGCGAAGCTCGCCGCGCCGGCCGCGCCGGCGATGACGGCTCGCAGACCGTCCGGTCCGGCCACGGCGACACCGGTGTCGCCGTTGTAGACGCGCAGGCCGTAGTCGTTCGCCGTCACCAGCAGCGGGCGTCCCGCATACCAGTCCGACCACGGCGGCTGGCCCGTCTCCTCGCAGATCCAGCTCTGCACCGTGGCGTTCCAGTGGGCCACCCCGAAGGGCCCCCGCCGGTGCGCACACAGCAACCGGTGCTCGTCCAGCCGTGCCAGCGCGACGTCGGCGGCGCCGAGCAGGGCGGCTTCCCGCAGCCGCAGCGCGTGCGGGACCAGCACCGCACGCAGGCGCTGCGACGGGTCCTCGCCTTCGGCGCACTCGAGGAACTCGACGTCCGCGGCACCCGAGCGCAGCACCGACAGCGCCCGGTCGGCGTCCCCGACGCGGACCGCGTCGGCCAGTGCGCCGATCGATCCCCCGAAGCGGTGCGACGTGCGCAGCGCCGCGACGCGCACGTCGTCGCGCGCGGACAGGCCGTCCACCAGGTCGGCCAGCACCGCCCCGGCCTCCACCGACGCCAGCTGGTCGGCGTCACCGACGAGTACCAGCCGCGCGTCGGGGCGCACGGCCTCCAACAGTCGCGCCATCAGCGTCAGGGAGACCATCGACATCTCGTCGACGACGATCAGGTCGTGCGGCAGCCGGTTGGAGCGGTCGTGGCGAAACCGGGTCGAGCTGTCGGGCCTGGAACCGAGCAGGCGGTGCAGCGTGACCGCGTTCAGTTCGGCCAGCCGAGCGCGATCGACCGCGGCAAGCCCGGCCAACTGATCGGCCACCGCCTCCTGCAGCCGGGCGGCGGCCTTGCCGGTCGGCGCGGCCAGCGCGATGCGGGGCCGCGGCTCCCCGGCGAGCTCGGCCCGTTCGGCGGCCAGCGCCAGCAGCCGCGCGATCGTCGTCGTCTTGCCGGTGCCGGGGCCGCCCGTGAGCACCGTGACCGGTTGACACAGCGCGATTTCGGCGGCCCGGCGCTGTTCGGGGTACGCGGCGGGGAAGAGTCGCTCGGGGGCGGGCGCAGCGGGCGCCGGCCCCCGGGCCAGCAGCGCGAGCAGGTCGTCGCGCACCTGCGTCTCCTCGCGCCAGTACCGGTCGAGGTAGAGCAGCCGGTCCGCGTCCAGGCGCAGGACCGGCGGCTCACCGAGCAACGGGCTGGCCCGCACCGCCGACAGCCACGCCGGGGCGTCGGGCCACGGCAACCCGGCAGAGCCCACGGTCTCGGCGGCCGTCGGCAGATCCAGGCACACCGACCCGCCCCGCAGCGCGCGCACGACCAGGGCCACCGCGAGCGCCACCCGCTCGTCGGGCTCCTTGCCCAGGGCGCAGAGCCGCTGTGCCACATGGATGTCGGAGACATCCAGAACGCCGGCCTCGTTGAAGGCCCGCAGCGCGCCGGTGGCGCCGATGGCGACCTCCGTTTCGGTGGTCGTCACGCGGCCCGCCTCCCCTCGTCGAGCAGATCCGACAGCGCGGTCACCAGCCCGGCCGGTGGCCGCCAGCTGAAGACGCCGCACGGGTGCCCGTCGACCACCGGGGTGTCCACTCCGCACATGCCCCGCACGTAGAGGTACAGCACCCCGCCCAGGTGCGTCCGGGGGTCGTAGCCGGGCAGGCGCCACCGCAGAAAACGGTGCGCAACAACGACATACAGCAGCGCCTGCAGTGGGTAGTCCGAATGCAGCATCGCCTCGGCCAGCCGCGCGAACCCGTAGTCGGAGGCGCTGTCGCCCAGCTGGTTGGTCTTGTAGTCGACGACCAGGTACCGCTGCCCGGGCAGCCGCAGCACCGCGTCGATCGAGCCCGCCAGGTACCCGCGCAGCGGCTGCGCCCCCCACCCCGCCGACATCAGGCGGTCGGCGTAGGCCGCCAACGGGTCGGCGGCGTCCAGGTGCTCGCCCAGCAGCTCACCCACGTCGCGCAGGTGGACATCGGGGGCACCGCCGCGCAGGTCGCCCCCGGCCAGCGGGATCTCGAAGTCCATCTCCCGCAGGCGGTCCCGCACCCCGATCCGCCGCAACGTCGCGCCGGGGGCCAGCGGTCCCAACGGCGTGTCGTGCATCGGCACCAGCGCGGCGCCCAGTGCGTCGGCGTCGGCGTCGACCGGCCACCACGCCGACTGCCGCCGCACCTGCTCCGTCAGCTCGGCGGCCAGGTCGGGCGCCGACGGGTCGGCCGTCTCGAGCACCGCGTGCACCAGCGAGCCGAACGCCGCCCCGGCCGGCATCGCGGCCAGCGGGGAGGCCGGATCCCCGGCGCCGCCGGCGCCGGGCACCGTGACGACGACCGCGTCCACCTCGTCGTCGCGCGCGCCGGTCTCGGGCTCGCTCGCCACGCCGAGCACCTCGGCCCCGCGCACCAGCGCCGAATACGACGTGCGCCGCCACGCGGTGTCGATCGTCCGGTGAAAGTGACGCACCGCCAAGTCCCCTGCGCGGACCGGACTTCGGGCCGCGGCGGCCGTGACGATCTCGGACTCCTCCACCGACGGGCCGCCCGCGGCCTCCCAGCGCCTGAACACCGCCCAGGCGTCCGCGTCGCTGATCCGCGGTGCGCACTGGTCCGGCACCTCCGCATCGTTCGGGGCGCGACCCCGCAACAGCCGCGAGAGGCCGCCGTTGACCTCGTCGCGGGTCGGCGCCCACCATGCCACCACCTGGGAGCATGCCCGGGTGAGCGCGACGTAGGTGAGCCGGATGTTGGCGCGCGCTTCCTCGGTGCGGTGCAACTCCTCGACCGCCTGGCGTTGCGGGCCGCGGCTCTTGCCGCCGACGTACAGGCAGCGGGCGTCGTCGTGGTCGTGATAGAGCAGGATGTCGCCGGTGCCGACGTAGCGGTTGAACGTGAACGGCAGGTACACGATCGGAAACTGCAGACCCTTGGCCACGAACACCGTCATGATCTGCACGGCCGCGGCGTCGCTGTCGAGGCGGCGGTCGCGTTCGGCGACGCCCCTGCGGGCGTCGCAGTGACGCCGCAGCCAGTCCCGCAGCGCGGGCAGGCCCAGGTGCTCGCGGTGCGCCGTCTCGTGCAGCAACTGCGCGATGTGGGCCAGATCGGTCATGTGGCGTTCACCGCCGCGCTCGCCCAGCACGCGACGGCCCAGGCCGGCCAGTTGCGCGGCCTCGAACACCGCCGCCACCCCGCGTCGGCGGGCGTGGTCGGCCCATTCGCGCAACGTGCCGGCCACCCGGTCGGTCAACGCATCACCCTCGGCGGCAAGGTTTTCGGCGGTCGCACCGAAGAACATCGTGCAGGCCGCGGCGCGGACCAGTCCGCTGCGCTGCGGCGCGTCGAAGGCCTCCAGCAGGCACAGCCAGTCTTCGGCGGCCCGGGACTTGAAGACATCGGTGTCGCCGGTGTAGACGGCCGGCACGCCCGCGCCGGCCAGCGCGTCACGGCACGCGCGCGCGTCCTCGTGCCGCTCGACGATCACCGCGATGTCACCCGCCCCGACGGGCCTCCCGTCATAGGTCGCCTCCCCGGCCAGCAGGGCCGCGATGTCGGCGGCCAGGTCTTTCGGGATGTGGCCGCGCAGCGCGTCGATCGGGATGGTGTCGGTGCCGGTGTAGCCCAGGGCGGGGCGGGTGACGACGCGCAGCCGAAACGGCGCGTTGTGCGGTGCGCCGGCCAGCCGGTGCCCGTCGTGGTGGGCGCGGATGTCGCGCACGACGATGTCCGGGTGGCCCAGCGTCGCGCCGCGCAGCACGGTCTGCAGGCTGTCGACGAGGACCTTGTCGCTGCGCCAGTTGACGTCCAGCGTGTAGCGCGCCCCGGCGCTGCGGGCCGCCCTGAGGTAGGTGTAGATGTCGCCGCCGCGGAAGCCGTAGATGGCCTGTTTCGGGTCGCCGATCAGGATCAGCGTGGCGCGCCCGGCGAACGCGCACTCGAGCACCCGCCACTGGACGGGGTCGGTGTCCTGGAACTCGTCGACCAGCACGATCCGCCAGCGTCGCCGCATCCGGTCGCGAGCCGGGGAGTCCGGTGCGTCGAGCGCCTTCGCGAGCCGGGTGAGCAGGTCGTCGTAGCTGAGGATGCGCAACCGGCGCTTGCGGTGTTCGAGCTCGACCCCGACGGCGGCGGCGAAGCGCAGCCGTACCTCGGCCGCCCCGCCCGGCTCGGGATCGAGCGGGCGCAGCTGCGCGCACGGGTCGCCCACCACGGTGCGGGCCAGGCCCAGCGCCTCCTGGTATTTCAGCAGCGGGTCGCCCTCTTGACGGCCGAACTCCGCGAGGTAGAGATCGTCGACGATCTCACGGATCAGGTCGTCGAGGTTCTCCTGCAACCGGACGCCGATGGCGGTGTCGCCGGCGACGCCGAGGGATTTCAGCACCGCGCCGCAGAACTCGTGCGTCGTGGCGATGGTGGCCGCGTCGAAGTTCGCCAGCGCGTCGCGCAGCCGCGCCCGCCGCAGGGCGCGCTCGCCGGCATCGACGCCCACCAGGTGGGCGACCAGATCGCTGCCGGGCGGCACCCGGCCCGCCAGCGCGGCGATCGCCTTCACGATCTGGTCGCGCACCCGGTCGCGCAGTTCCCGGCTGGCGTTGCGGTTGAAGGTGATCAGCAGCATCTCGTCGAGTGTCGCGCCGGTCTCGGCGAGATAGCGGGTCACCAGCCCCGCCAGCGCGAACGTCTTTCCGGTGCCGGCGCTGGCCTCCAGCACGGTGGTGGAGGCCTCGGGCGGCAGCGCACCCATCAGGTCGAAGCGGTCCATCACGGGTTCCTCTCGCCGGCCAGCAGGGGCAGCCACACCCGCGCCGCCAGCGCGCCCAGCCGGGTGTCCTCGCCGGGTGCCTCCTCGCCCGGGCGGGGCGCGCCCAGCAGCACCGAGAGCGGCGCGCCCTTGCCCCACACCCGCACGTGTGCCCGCTCGGCGTCGTCGCCGGGGTGAAAGCCCGTGCTGCGCCACTTGTCCTGGGCGGCCGCGCGGGGATCCTCGCCGTCGCGGCGGGCCTCGGCCCACGCGCAGGACGTCTTCAACGGCAGCGGCAGCGGCTCCCGCCGACCCGTGTCGTAGAGCGCCACCAGGTCGCGCAGCACCCCCACCGGGTCCGGCGGTGGCACGAAAAGCCGTTGCGCGATCCGGTTCTTGCTCTTACCGCGGCCGATGCACAGCGCCGTCCAGCGGCCCCCCGGCCGCTGCGCCGCCAGCGCGACCAATCCGATCCACGACACCAGCACGTGCTTGGGCGCCAGCTTCGAGTAGCTCACCGCCACCGAGCGCGGGCCGAAAACCGGTGTGAGCGTGCCGGTGAGCCGGCGGCCGCCGCCCAGGGCGACGTCGACGTCGTGCGCGTCGTCGTCGCCGTCGCGATACCGCAGTGCCTCCACCGCCAGGTCGTGCGCGCGGTCGCGGATCTCCGTCGCCTTGCGCATGCCGAGCCGGCCCGGTGGCAGCGTCCCGCGACGCCACTCGGCATTGGCCGCGGCGTCCGGATGCATGCCGTGCAGCATGTCGCGCAGCATCCGCTCGCCGACCGTCCACTCCTCGAGCGCGTCGATCTCCACCGGCATCGCGTCCTCGACGGTGTCGACGTCCCACGGCAGCGTGCAGTCCAGCGCGCGGAAGAACCCCTTGACCGGGTCTTTGAAGAAATCCAGCAGGTCGGCCAGCGAGACGTCGGTGGGAGACACCGCCGGCAGCGGACCGCTGATGAAACCAGTTGGCGCACAGCGCTTCCCGGCCGCGGCTTCGGCCGCTGCCAGTGCGGCGGGGTCGAACGTGAACGGCCGGCCGGGAACCAGGTCGCCCGGCCTGACGTTCCGGACGTCGAAGGGCTGCAGCGGATGACGGGTCACGACCTGCTCGCGCACCGGCGCCTGCGTCGTCCGGTCCAGCGCGTCGAGCACCTCGGCCAGCGGCACCGCCGGCGGGCACGGGTGGCCGGTGTGCTCGTCGGCGCCGGTGTAGGTGATCACCAGGGTTTCGGTGGCCGCGCCGATGGCGTCGAGCAGCAACTGCCGGTCCTCCGAACGGATATCGCGCTCGCCGGTCCGCGGGTCACGGTCCAGCGCGTCGTCGCCGTCGGGGACGTGATGGCGGGGGAACACCTTGTCGTCGAGCCCGACCAGGCATACCACCCGGTGCGGCACCGAGCGCATCGGCACCATGGTGCACACGGTCAGCGTGCCGGTGCGGAAGTTGGCCCGGGTGGGCCGCCCGGCCAGGTGCTGATCGAGCAGGGCGCGGGCGTCGGCCAGCAGCAGCGGCGTCGAACCACGAGAACCTGCCTGCCGCAACACCTCCGAGAACTCCCGCTGCAGCTGGGGTTCCTGCCAGGTCTCCGCGGGGCGGGTCAGCATGCCGACTCCCTCGGTCAGCGCGTCCAGCCAGCCGGTCAACGGCTTGGTGCCACTGAGGTTTTCGGTGACGTGGTGCAGCCGCCCGACGAATTCGGCCAGCCGCCCGGCCAATTCCACCTCGTTGCTGCCGACGTCGTCGAGCGGCAGCGCGGTGTCCAGCCACGCCCGCGAGTCGTCGGACATGGCCACACCGGTCAGGACGCGGTCCAGGCCGAAACGCCAGGTGTTGTGCACGACGTGGCCGAGCCCGTACGGCCGGCGGTGCTGCTGGTCGAAACCCCATCGGATGTTGGATTCGCGCACCCAGTCGGTGATCGCGTCGAGGTCCTCGTCGGTGAGCCCGAACCGCGCGCGCACCGGGGCGGCCTGCGCGAGGTTGAGCACCTGGCCGGCGGTGGCCCGGGTGCCGGCGAGGGCGAGCAGTTCGGCGGCGACGCCGAGCAGCGGGTTGGTCTGGGTCAGCGCACGGTCGGCCAGCCTGACCCGTAGCTGGTGCGACGGGTGGCCCTGGCCCGCCGCTTCGCCGAGCCCGAAGCCGGCGACGAACAACGGCGCGTAGCTCTCGATGTCCGGGCACATCACCACGATGTCGCGGGGCTGCAGGGTCGGGTCGTCGTCGAGCAGGCCCAGCAGCACCTCGCGCAGCACGTCGATCTGACGGGCCGGGCCGTGACAGGCGTGCACCTGCACCGAGCGATCGCCGGGGCGCAGCGCGCGTCCCCCGGGCCGGAGCGCGTTGGCCTCGATGTCGGATTGCAGCCAGCCCAGCAGGGTGTCGGATCTGGTTGCGGTGCCCAGGAATTCGTCGGTGGCCGGGTCGGCGGGCAGCGAGCGCTGAAGCTCGCGCAGGTCGCGCCCCAGCGTCTCGAGCAGCGGGTGGTGCGCCGCGCCGCGGCTGCCGTCCTCGCGGCGGGGCACCACGCCGTGCAGCCCGTCGAGTGCCCGCCACAGCGGGTCGCTGGGGTGCGGCAGCCACAGGTGCAGGTCGTGGTGGGCGGACAGCGCCCCGAGCAGTTCGATGTCGGTGCGCGCCAGCCGGGTGTGCCCGAACAGCGACAACCGGGCCGGCAGGTCGGCCGGGCCCGCGCGCAGCCGGGCCACCGTCTTCTCGTGCCGGACGTGCGGGGGATCGGCCGGCGCGACGGCCACCAGTGCCCGCCACAGCTGCGGCTGCCAGGCCAGGTCGGCCTCCACGTCGCCGGCGCCGCCGTGCAGCCACCCGGCCAGCAGCCGTGGACGTTGCCGGGCGTAGGAGGCGAACAGGCCGGCCAGCCGGCGCGCCACCGCGTAGCGGCGGGCCCGGCGCAGTTCGGCCTCCATCTCGTCGGTGTCGAAGTGGCCCAGATGCGTTGCCAGGGTCCGGCACCACGGCTCGTCCAGCGAGCAGTCGATCACCTGCAGCAGCGGCCAGGTCATCGCCTCCGGCGACCACGGATCGTCGTCGGCGCGGCCGGGGACTCCGCAGAGCTCGGCGACCAGCGCGCCGGGGCTGCGGAACGCGACCGCGGCGCACACCCCGTCGCCGCGACCCGGCCTGCGGCCCAGCACGCGCGAGAGCCGCTGGCTCAGCCAGCGTTCCACGCCCCGGGCCGGCACCAGCACCAGCTCCTCGGCGAACGGGTCCGGCAACGGGTCGGCCAGCAGGGCCGCGAGCCCGTCGGCCAGCAGGTCGGTGCGCCCGGCACGGTGCAGATGAAGCGCCATCGGCTGCACATTAGCTGCCGGCGCCGACACGGCGGGGAGGTTCTGCCCCACGGGGATCGACGGCGCCGGGGGGACTACGAGGTGTACCGCCCGTGGTGGCAACAGCGCGTCGTCGACTTGGGCGGCCGGATGGGCTTCGTGCGGCTGGCGCGCGCGACCGGCGTGCCGATCGTGCCGGTGGCCGCCGTGGGCGGGCAGGAGACGGCGCTGTTCCTCGCCCGCGGGCAGGGATTGGCCATGCTCCGACGGGGGGCAGCGTACGCCCGCTTCGCCGCCCGCGCGCCGGTCGCGGGAGTGCATGCTGGGGCCATGAACCGACACGAACTCACCGAACAGATCGTCCTGGCCCGCCTGGCGCGGGGCCTGAGCTGGCAGCAGTTGGCCGACGCCATCGGCAGACCGGTCGTGTGGACCACGTCCGCCCTGCTCGGCCAGCAGCCGGTGCCCGCCGAGTTCGGCGAAATCCTGGTGGAGATGCTCGGCCTGGACGCATCGGCGGTGCCGGTGCTGGCCGCTCCGCCGATGCGCGGCGGGCTCCCGACCGCGGTGCCGACCGACCCGACGATCTACCGCTTCTACGAGGCGCTGCAGGTGTACGGCGGCGCCCTCAAGGAGCTGATCCACGAGCAGTTCGGCGACGGGATCATGAGCGCGATCAACTTCAGCGTCGACCTGCACAAGAAACCGCACCCGTCCGGGGACCGCGTCGTCGTGACGTTCGACGGCAAATTCCTCCCATACCAATGGGTTTCAGCGGAGGACTGAGTGCCGGGCAGGCCACATCCGTCCCCCTCCTCATTTCCGCCTCCCCTGACGTGTTCGCCGCCCGTCGAGGGATACGCCGGGTGGCGTGACGAGATCGCGCCGACGTGCCAGACTTCTTGACGGAGGAGGTGGTTGGGGGCGGCTGCCCCGCAGCCGCCCCTTTCCTCACAAGCCGCAGTCCTACAGCCCGAACTCGGCTTCGATCCCGTCGATCCCGGCGCGAATGGCCTGTAGCGCATCGGCGCGGGCGCGCAACTTGGTCGCGGCGTGGGCCCGCTGGTGCAGGCCGGCGAATTCGCGCGCGGCTTCCCGGGCGCGGCTGAGCACCATCTCGGGCAGCACGATCTCGTCGACGAAGCCGGCTGCCAGCGCGGTCTCTCCGAAGAACGTCTTGGCCAGGACGGTGGCCTGCTGGTACGCCGAACGCGTCAGCCGCAGCTTCATGATCTCGAGGGCCGCATACGGGATGGTCATGCCGATTGCGACCTCGTTGGCCTGGATGTTGTAGGCGTGGGCGGCCACGCGGTGGTCGCCGGAGGACAGCAGGAAGGCCCCCATCGCGATGGCGTGGCCGGTGCAGGCCATCACCACCGGCTTCGGGTAGGACAGCAGCCGATGCGCCAGTTCGAAGCCGCCCCGCAGCATGTCGATCGCCGGTTGCACCTCGCCGGAAGTGAGGATCTTCAAATCGAAGCCGCCACTGAAGACCCGGTCGTTGCCGGCGATCACCACCGCCCCGGCGTTCTCCCGGTCGGCCCGGTCGATCGCCTCGCCGATCGCCTGCTGCATCGCCGGGCCCAGCGCGTTGACCTTGCCGTCATCCATCCGGATGACGGCGACGGAATCCTCGAGGCTGTAGACGACCGGGCCGCTCACTGGGTGCTCCTTCGATACGGACAGCGGAGTCGATTGAATCAGATCGACCGTCGAGCGCCCCGTCGGACCGGGTGTCACACGTGCTGACCGCGGTGCCTGCCCAGTTCGTCCCGGCGTCGCCCCAGCGCAGGCTGACGTCGGGGGGCTGGTCGAGCTGTCGGGGACGCCACCTGTCCTGGGTCTCGCACACGGCGCCGTTGATCCGTTCGATCCCGTCGCGGAACACCTCGGGCCGCGTCTTCTTGCTCGCATAGTGGGAGTTAGGTCAAGAGACCGCGCAGCAACTCCAGCTTCTGCTTCTCCCGCTTCGCCGGGTCGTGCGTCGTCAGCAGTTCGATCCGCTGAACGGGGGGCAGGGCGTCCCAGTCCAGCTCCACCCTCGTTTCCAGCGGCACCCGATGGGGCTGCCGCAGCCGCCAGCCGCGCGGCCGGCCGTTCGGGACGGTCGTTGTAGGTCACGGTGCCGGTGCCGCGCGACTCGATGCCGTGCCCGATCTCGGCAAGGTCGAGCGCCGAATCCCACACCATCCGCCACTCCTGGCCCGGGGCGAGTACGGGCAACTCCCGCGGCAGTTGCAATTCCACGACGTTGGCATGGCCGTCGGCGGCATTCTCGTATTCGGCCACAGTCGGCGGTTTGGGGAAGGAGAACCGTCGTTCGCCGGGTCGATCGTAAATGCTTCCGGACACCGCCGACCGGGGAACTCTTCGACGGGATCGCGCGCCGCGGTGTCGCTCAGCCGCCCATCAGCATTCGCCACTGCTCGAGATCGGCGGCGCGGTACACGTAATTGGAACGCTTGACCTCCGACAACGATGCGCTCGGGTCGGCCGAGTACCAGTGCCCCGGAAACACCGTCGGATCGCCGGGCAGCGTGGCGAGCCGCTGCAGGCTGCGGTACATCTCGTCGGAGTTTCCACCGGGGAAGTCCGTGCGCCCGCAGCCGTCCAGGAACAACGTGTCGCCGGCGACCAGTCGGCCGTCGAGCAGGAAGCACTGGCTGCCCGGCGTGTGTCCCGGGGTGTGCAGCAGCTCGATCGCGATGTCGCCGACGGTGACCTTGTCGTGGTCCTCATGGGTGGTCAGGTCGCCCATCCCGATCCCGGTCACGCGCGAGACCCACTGTGCCTCATGGGTGTTCACGTGCACGGGCACGGCCTTGCGATCCAGTAGCTCGGCCAGGCCCTTCAACTCGAAGCCCATCATCGAACCGCCCACGTGGTCGGGATGATGGTGGGTGACCAGGACCCCGGACAGGTGCATGCCGTCGGCCTCCAGCGTGTCGGCAAGGTCGCCGGCGGCGTAGGCCGGGTCGACGACGACGCAGTCACCGGTCTGTCGATCGCCGATCAGGTAGGCGAAATTGCGCATCTGCGTCGCGACCACATCGCCGGCGGCGAAGTCGCGACCGGAGAGCAGTTGACGGAAGTAGAGACGGTCCTCTGACACCCCATCAGACTAGGGCTCGCCCGGGATGCGCCGACCGCAGCCGTGCGGCAGCGCCGGCGACGTGCTCGGCCGACGCCCCGTGAGTCTCGATTGCGCTTGTATGCACTGGGTATTGTTGGCGCATGAAGAAGAAGGTCGAGATCGTGATCGACACCGACCTGGTCGATGAGGCTATTCGTCGATACGGCCTGGCAGACACGCGCGAAGCCGTCCACCTCGCGCTGCGGACCCTGCTCAACGAGGGTGGTGCCGGGGAGGGCGAACCACCCGACGAGGAGTACGACGAGTTCAGCGACCTCCGCGCGTGGGAACCCCGCCGCAGCGAGAATCGGGGGTGATCCTCGTCGTCAGCCCGTTGTTCCGCCGTCGGGCGGTTCTCGTCGCCCGGCTGCGCAATCCGCACGTGGTTTGGTGAGGTCGCGAGCCGGGTTGTACCCTCTTCTAGGCCCGCGGCATCACCGGTCGATTCGGGTGAACGGCCCCCTTAGCTCAGTCGGCAGAGCGTTTCCATGGTAAGGAAAAGGTCAACGGTTCGATTCCGTTAGGGGGCTCGGCGGACGCCGGGCAGGC
>NZ_JBYCLG010000201.1:0-3087 GCF_057473785.1 Mycobacterium sp. TH-M103 | reverse complement strand
CGACCTCGACCACGCCGTCGCGCTGGCCAACGACACCGACTACGGCCTGGCCGGCTACGTCTCGGGGGCCGACCTCGACACGGCGCGCGCCGTGGCGCGCAGGATCCGGGCGGGGTGGGTGACCATCAACCACGCCTTCGACCTCAATGCGCCGTTCGGCGGCTACAAGCGCAGCGGCAACGGCCGAGAGTGGAGCTCGTTCGGGTTCCATGAGTACCTGGAGGTCAAGAGCATCCTGGGCTACGCACCCGACAAATCCGCCCAGTAGTCTGGCGAGAGCGGCTGTCGCTCAAGCGTTTTCGAAGTGGTGCCGGATACCGGCCAGCATCGCGGTGTGCGCTTTGACCGCCTCGCGCGTCGTCACCGGGGCCAGCGGCCGCGGCGCCGTGATGCGGATGCGCTCGGTGAGCCGGGTGCCGCCGCGGGCCGGCTCGAAGCTCACCGTTCCCCGCAGGCGCACCCCGGGGGACTGGTCGGCCTCGGTCCGCACGTCGCCGTCGGCCGGCACGTGCAGCGTTGCCCGGTAGGTGATCCGCAAACTCAACGGCCCCAGCGGGATCCGGTCGACCACGCGATAGCCCTGGCGGTAGCCGTCGGGGGTGTCGACGCGCGGCCCGGCCGCCACGGACACGATCAGCGGATGCACGACCTTGATGTTGTCCAGGTCGACGTAGAAGTCACGGACCCGATCCGGTGCGGCGGGTACCTGTTCGGACAGCGTCCGCTCGGCGTGGGCGAACCACCAACTCATGGGTGACAACCTAGCCCGGCGCGGGCGGCCGGCAAGCGCGGAAGGCCGCCACGCCCCCCAAGGTTCCCGCCGGCGGCATATTCCCTCGCCCGCGGAATTGACCTAACGTGTCATGGATGGAGCCAGACGCAACTCCGGAGTCGGTGCCGGTCGAGAAATTGCACTCGGGCGACCCGATCATCGATTGTGGTCAGCGGTACATCGTTCTCGAATCCAAAGCCCTCGGCGAGGGTTGCGTGGTCCTCGAACTGGAGTCCAGGGTGGACCACCACCTGCAGGTCATCGAGAAGACCTTCCCGGCGGGTTACCAGGTCGGACGCTCGAACCACCGGTATCTGTAGGCCCGATTCCCGGGGCCGGGCAGCGCGTGCCGTATTCCTCGCGCCACTCCATTTCCTCTGACGTCCAGGCCATTTCAGGAGACGATCACGCCATCGGGGCCTGCTGATCCCCCGCCACGCGCGCGTGCATCACGTTTCGCCCTCTGGCGAACCCGGTAAGCTTTTCGGAAGTGAAGCGATTCGACACGCACGTCGACCGCGCGATTCCCGAGCCGCCGCGTTCTCCGGTGTCATCGCCCGGCCTTGGTCCCGCGCACCTGTGGACAGGCTCCCGGCGCGCCAGGATCATTAGGCGCGGTAGACGTGATCGAAGGGTGACGGAATGAGGATTCCCGGTGTGGCCGGCGTCATCGCCGGTGTGACCGGCGGAGCCGCGGAGGTCCTCCGAGCCGGCGTCTCCACCGCAGCAGGTGCCGTGGGCGCGGTGCAGATGCTGACCAGTCCGGTCACCGAGCTGGCCGGTCCCGTGATGCAGTCGATGGCGCAGACGACGGGCCGGGCGATCGGCATCGGTGGTGCCTCCTCCAACGGTTCGGCGAACCACGTAATGCCGCAGGTGCGCTGGCAGAGCGGGCGCCGGGTGCACCTCGACCTCGACCCGCTGCTGCCGTTCCCCAGCTGGCACGAGCACGCGCCCGTCGTCGAGGAGCCGGTGCGCAGGATTCCCGGCGTGGCCACGGCCCACGTGGAGGGAGCCCTGGGCCGGCTGGTGGTCGAACTGGACAGCAAAGCCGACTGCGACGCGGTCCTCGACGAGGTGCGCCGAACGGTCTCCCGCGTGGCCGAGGACCTGACACTGGCCGGGGCGCGGCCGGCCACCCGCACCGCTCCGTTCGCCGACCCGGGCAACCCGCTGGCGATCCTGGTGCCCCTGACGGCCGCGGCGATGGACGTCGCGGCGATCGGTGCAGCGGTCACCGGCTGGGTGGGCCGGCTACCCGTAGCGCCGCGCAGCGCGCGCGCCGCGTCGGCCCTGCTGAACCACCAGCCGCGGATCGTCTCGGTCCTGGAGTCTCGGCTGGGGCGGGTCGGCACCGACGTCTTACTCAGCGCCTCGGCGGCGGTGTCCAACGGTCTGACCCAGGCGATCGGCACGCCGATGCTGGACCTCGCGCAACGCAGCCTGCAGATCTCCGAGGCGGCCGCACACCGGCAGCGGTGGCGCGAGCGCGAACCCGAACTCGCCTCGCCCCGACGGCCGCAGGCCCCGGTGGTGCCGGTCATCTCCTCGGCCGGGCCCAAATCGCAGGCCGTGCGGCACAACTCGGCGGCCGCGGCCGCCGGTGAGGCGTCCCACGTCATGGTCGGCGGCGCCGTCGACGCCGCCATCGACACCGCGAAGGGCTCGATGGCCGGGCCCGTCGAGGAATACGCCGACCAGGCCGCCAACGCGTCGCTGATCGCCGCGGCGACCGCCTTGCTGGCCGGCGGTGGCACCGAGGACGCCGCCGGCGCGCTGCTGGCCGGGGTGCCCAGAGCCGCCCACATGGGCCGCCAGACGTTCGCCGCGGTGCTGGGCCGCGGACTGGCCAACGCCGGGCAGCTGATCCTCGACCCCGGGGCCCTGCGCCGGCTGGACCGGGTCAAGGTCGTCGTCATCGACGGGGCGGCGCTGCGCGGCGACCACCGCGCCGTGCTGCGGGCGCACGGGGACATGCCGGGCTGGGACGACGACCGGGTCTATGAGGTCGCCGACGCGCTGCTGCACGCCGAGCAGCCGCCCGAACCCGACCCCGACGAGCTGCCGGCCACCGGGGCGCGGCTGCGTCGGGTGCCCACCCAGGGCCCGTCGGCGGCGCCGGCCCAGGGCCTCGAGCATGCCGACCTCGTCATCGACGGCGAGGTCGTGGGCAGCGTCGACGTGGGCTGGGAGGTCGATCCCTTCGCGATCCCGCTGCTGCAGACCGCGCACCGCACCGGCGCCCGGGTGGTGCTGCGCCACGTCGCGGGCACCGAGGACCTCACGGCCAGCGTCGCGGTGACCCACCCGCCGGG
>NZ_JBYCLG010000200.1:0-7775 GCF_057473785.1 Mycobacterium sp. TH-M103 | reverse complement strand
GGAGGTGATGGGCCCGGTCGAGCCGGCGCGCAAGGCGATCCTGACCGCGCTCGAGCACGGCAAGTCCGTCGTCACCGCGAACAAGGCGTTGCTGTCTGTCTCCACCGGAGAACTGGCGCAGGCCGCCGAAACCGCCAACGTCGACCTGTATTTCGAGGCGGCGGTCGCGGGCGCGATCCCTGTGATCCGCCCGCTCACCCAGTCGCTGGCCGGCGACACGGTGCTGCGGGTGGCCGGCATCGTCAACGGGACCACCAACTACATCCTGTCCGAGATGGATAGCACCGGCGCCGATTACGCCAGCGCGCTGGCCGACGCCAGCGCGCTGGGTTACGCCGAGGCCGATCCCACGGCCGACGTGGAGGGCTACGACGCCGCGGCCAAGGCGGCGATCCTGGCCTCCATCGCCTTCCACACCCGGGTGACCGCCGACGACGTGTACCGCGAGGGCATCACCAAGATCACCCCCGACGACTTCGCTTCCGCGCGGGCGCTGGGCTGCACCATCAAGCTGCTGTGCATCTGCGAGCGCATCACCACCGGTGACGGCCAGCAGCGGGTGTCGGCGCGCGTGTACCCCGCGCTGGTGCCCTTGTCGCATCCGCTCGCCACGGTCAACGGCGCCTTCAACGCCGTGGTGGTCGAGGCCGCGGCGGCGGGCCGGCTGATGTTCTACGGCCAGGGCGCCGGCGGGGCGCCCACTGCGTCGGCGGTGACCGGCGACCTGGTGATGGCCGCGCGCAACCGGGTGCTGGGCAGCCGGGGACCCAAAGAGTCCAGGTACGCCCAACTTCCTATCGCTCCAATGGGTTTGATCACGACCCGCTACTACGTCAGCATGGACGTCGCCGACAAGCCCGGCGTCTTGTCCACGGTGGCCGCGGAATTCGCCAAGCGCGAGGTCAGCATCGCCGAAGTCCGCCAGGAAGGCGTGGCCGGCGAGGGCGGACGGCGCGTCGGCGCCCGGATCGTGGTGGTCACCCACACCGCGACCGACGCCGCCCTGTCCGAAACCATCGACGCGCTCGCCGATCTGAACGTCGTGCAGAAGGTGGCCAGCGTGCTGAGATTAGAAGGAACCAGCCTATGAGCGTTCCACGCACGGCCACCCACCTACCGTGGCCGGGAGTGATCGCGGCCTACCGCGACCGGTTACCCGTTGCCGCGGACTGGACCCCGGTCACGCTGCTCGAGGGCGGGACCCCGCTGATCGCCGCGCCGCGGCTCTCGGAGCAGACCGGGTGCACGGTGCATCTCAAGGTCGAGGGCCTCAACCCGACCGGCTCCTTCAAGGACCGCGGCATGACGATGGCGGTGACCGACGCGGTGGCCCGCGGCCAGCAGGCCGTGCTGTGCGCCTCGACGGGAAACACCTCGGCCTCGGCGGCGGCCTATGCCGCCCGCGCCGGGATCACCTGCGCGGTGCTGATCCCGCAGGGCAAGATCGCGATGGGCAAGCTCGCCCAGGCCGTCATGCACGGCGCCAAGATCATCCAGATCGACGGCAACTTCGACGACTGCCTCGAGCTGGCCCGCAAGATGACCGCCGACTTCCCGACGATCGCGCTGGTCAACTCGGTCAACCCGGTGCGCATCGAGGGCCAGAAGACCGCGGCCTTCGAGATCGTCGACGCGCTGGGCCGCGCCCCCGACATCCACTCGCTGCCCGTCGGCAACGCCGGCAACATCACCGCCTACTGGAAGGGCTACCGGGAGTACCACCAGGAGGGCGTGATCGACGCCCTGCCCCGCATGCTGGGCACCCAGGCGGCCGGCGCGGCGCCCCTGGTTCACGGCAAGCCCGTGCGCCATCCCGAGACCATCGCGACCGCGATCCGCATCGGCGCGCCGGCCTCCTGGACGGCGGCCGTGGAGGCGCAGCAGCAATCGAACGGCCGTTTCCTGGCCGCCACCGACGAGGAAATCCTGGCCGCCTATCACCTGGTGGCCAGCAGCGAGGGCGTCTTCGTCGAGCCGGCGTCGGCGGCCAGCATCGCCGGGCTGCTCAAGGCCGTCGAGGACGGCTGGGTGGCCCGCGGATCGACCGTGGTGTGTACGGTGACGGGCAATGGGCTCAAGGATCCCGACACCGCGCTGAAAGACATGCCGACCGTGTCACCGCTGCCCGTGGATCCCGTGCTCGTCGTCGAGAAGTTGGGACTGGCCTGACGGTGACTCAGATGCTGCCCGCGGGCTTGGTGGCGAGCGCCGTGGTGTCGGCTTCCAGCGCCAACCTCGGTCCCGGTTTCGACAGCATCGGTCTCGCGTTGAGCCTGTGCGACGACGTGGTCGTGGAGACAGCGGCTTCCGGCCTGCAGGTGCTGGTCGAGGGGGAGGGCGCCGACTCGGTGCCGCGTGGCCCCGACCATCTGGTGGTCCGCGCCGTCCAGCGCGGCCTGCAGGCCGCCGGCGTCGGCGCCCCGGGCCTGGTGGTCCGCTGCCGCAACGCCATCCCGCACTCGCGTGGCCTGGGATCCTCCGCGGCGGCGGTGGTCGGCGGCCTTGCCGCGGTCAACGGTCTTGTCGCGCAGACGGATTCGATTCCGTTGACGGATGCGCAGCTGATCCAGCTGGCTTCGGAATTCGAGGGTCACCCCGACAACGCCGGGGCCGCAGTATTGGGCGGTGCGGTGGTCTCGTGGGTGGACCGCACCGGTGCCGGTCCCGCCTATTCGGCGGTGCCGCTGCGGCTTCACCCGCAGATCAGGCTGTTCTGCGCCATTCCCGAGGTGCGTTCGCTGACCGCCGAGACCCGGGTGCTGCTGCCAGCTCACGTCAGCCACGACGACGCCAGCTTCAACGTCAGCCGCGCCGCGCTGCTGGTGGTCGCGCTGACCGAAAGGCCGGATTTGCTGATGGTGGCCACCGAAGACATGCTCCACCAACCTCAGCGTGCGCCGGCGATGCCCGCCTCGGCGGAGTATCTGCGGCTGCTGCGGCGTCATGGTGTGGCAGCGACGCTTTCCGGTGCTGGTCCGTCATTGATCGCACTCAGCACGGAGGCACAGCTTCCATGCCAAGCGGTGGAGTACGGGGCCGCAAACGGATTCACCATCACCGAGATGACCGCCGGCGATGCGGTTCGCTGGGGCCCGGGGGTCACCGTCGCCGGTTGATCCGCGGCGCGGCCGGGGGGGTTTGCTTGCTTCCAGCCAGGATGCGGGCTATCCTCGGCATCGTCCAGCAATCGCAGCATCTGCATCTGCATCCATACTGCCTTGCCGCTAGGACACCACCAATTCTTCTCGTGGACGAGGTCGCCGTTTCTCACGCCGATCCTGGCATTGATCCCGGCGATCACCGTCGCAGAGTCGACGATTGGGCGCACTCGGCAATTCGACCTACGTGCGCAACGAACCCCCTTATGACGTGATCAGCGGGGGAAGAAAGGAAATCCGTGACTGATACGGAGCTCATCACGGCTGGAGAAAGCACCGAGAACGATCACGCGTCGAATTCCGTGAACCATGACGCGCCAGCCGTCAAAACCACTGCCCCGGGTGGGTCGCTGTCCACGATGGTGCTGCCCGAGTTGCGCGCGCTGGCCAGCCAAGCCGGCGTCAAGGGCACGTCGGGCATGCGCAAGAATGAACTGATCGCCGCAATCCAGGAACATCGGGGAAAGGCCAACGGCACATCCGCCGGTGGCGGGCCGGTTCCTGAGAAGAGCGACAAATCCGAGGGCGAAACCGCCGCCGCCGAAGCGCCGGCCCCCCAGGCCGACCAGAACGAAGCGAAAACCGAGGCCCCACGCCGGGAACGTCGCAGCGCGTCCCGCGAAGCCGGTTCCAAGAACCGCGGCCAGGACGACGAGCGCGACGGCTCGGGTAACGGCGGGGGCAAGTCGGCCGACGCGGCCGACAATCGCCAAGAGCGCCAACGCGACACCCAGGAGCGCCAACAGAACACGAAGTCCGACGAGCGCGGGCGGGACGCCGGTGGCGATCAGGGCAACGACCAGCAGGGCTCGGGTAACCAGCAGTCGCGCGGCTCGAACCAGCCGGACGACGAGGGCGAGGGGCGGCAGGGCCGGCGCGGACGCCGCTTCCGGGACCGCAGGCGCCGAAGCGAACGCTCGGGCGACGGCGCCGACACCGAACTGCGCGAGGACGACGTCGTCCAGCCGGTGGCCGGGATCCTCGACGTCCTCGACAACTACGCGTTCGTCCGCACCTCCGGGTACCTGGCCGGCCCGCACGACGTCTACGTGTCGATGAACATGGTGCGCAAGAACGGCCTGCGCCGCGGCGACGCGGTGACCGGCGCGGTGCGCGTGCCGCGCGACGGCGAGCAGCCCAACCAGCGGCAGAAGTTCAACCCGCTGGTGCGCCTGGACACCGTCAACGGCGGATCGGTCGAGGACGCCAAGAAGCGGCCCGACTTCAGCAAGCTGACGCCGTTGTACCCGAATCAGCGGCTGCGCCTGGAAACCACCCCCGAGCGGCTGACCACGCGGGTCATCGACCTGATCATGCCGATCGGCAAGGGCCAGCGCGCGCTGATCGTCTCGCCGCCCAAGGCGGGCAAGACGACCATCCTGCAGGACATCGCCAACGCGATCACCAAGAACAACCCCGAATGCCACCTCATGGTCGTGCTCGTCGACGAGCGGCCCGAGGAGGTCACCGACATGACGCGCTCGGTCAAGGGCGAGGTCATCGCCTCGACGTTCGACCGGCCGCCGTCGGACCACACCTCGGTGGCCGAGCTGGCGATCGAACGCGCCAAGCGGCTCGTCGAGCAGGGCAAGGACGTCGTGGTGCTGCTGGACTCGATCACCCGCCTCGGGCGCGCCTACAACAACGCTTCGCCCGCGTCGGGCCGGATCCTCTCCGGTGGTGTCGATTCGACCGCCCTGTACCCGCCGAAGCGATTCCTGGGCGCCGCGCGCAACATCGAGGAGGGCGGGTCGCTGACCATCATCGCCACCGCGATGGTCGAGACGGGATCCACCGGTGACACAGTCATCTTCGAGGAGTTCAAGGGCACCGGTAACGCCGAGCTCAAGCTGGACCGCAAGATCTCCGAGCGGCGGGTGTTCCCCGCGGTCGACGTGAACCCGTCGGGCACCCGCAAGGACGAGCTGCTGCTCTCGCCGGACGAGTTCGCGATCGTGCACAAGCTGCGCCGCGTGCTGTCGGGTCTGGATTCCCACCAGGCCATCGACCTGCTGATGAGCCAGCTGCGCAAGACCAAGAACAACTACGAGTTTCTGGTGCAGGTGTCCAAGACGACGCCCGGCTCCATGGACAACGACTAGGGGCTGCACCCGACACGCCGACCGACGTCGCCGTGGATCATGTCTGGGCGCAACCCCGGCGCACCGGGAATGCGGGGATGCACCTCGGTGTTTTGGGGAGGTACCGGTTGACCTGGCATAATCGACGCTCGACAACCCGAAGAGGACTCCCATGAAAACTGACATCCATCCCGCCTACGAGCCCACCACGGTGCATTGCGGATGCGGCAACACGTTCGAGACCCGCAGCACCAAGCCCGGCGGCCGCATCGTCGTCGAGGTTTGCTCGCAGTGCCACCCGTTCTACACGGGCAAGCAGAAGATCCTCGACAGCGGCGGCCGCGTGGCCCGCTTCGAGAAGCGTTACGGCAAGCGCAAGGGCGCAGCCGACAAGGCCGACGCGGCCGACAAATAGCCAGCTCGCCGACGCCCGGACTGTGTGTGACCCGCACAGGCGGGCGTCGGTTCGTGTCTGCGCCGAACAGCGTGCGGAAGGAGGTGTGACATGACGCAGCCGACGCAGGCGATCGATGTGCTGCTCGCCGAACATGCCGACCTCGAGCACCAACTGGCAGATCCGGAATTGCACAGCAATCCCGGGGAGGCGCGCAAAGCCGGCCGCCGGTTTGCCCGGTTGGCACCCATCGTCGCCACCCACCGCAAGCTGACCTCGGCCCGGGAAGACCTGGAGACGGCGCGCGAACTGGCCGCCGACGACCCGTCGTTCGCGGAGGAGGTCACCGCGCTCGAAGTGCGGGTGGCCGAGTTGGACACCCAGCTCACCGACATGCTGGCGCCCCGCGACCCGCATGACGCCGACGACATCGTCCTCGAGGTGAAATCCGGCGAGGGGGGCGAGGAGTCGGCGTTGTTCGCCGCCGATTTGGCCAGGATGTACATCCGCTACGCCGAGCGGCACGGCTGGGCCGTGGCGGTGCTGGACGAGACGTTCTCGGATCTGGGCGGCTACAAGGACGCGACGCTGTCGATCACCAGTAAGGGTGACGCCGTCGACGGCGTGTGGTCGCGGTTGAAGTTCGAAGGCGGGGTGCACCGCGTGCAGCGGGTCCCGGTGACGGAATCCCAGGGCCGGGTTCATACTTCGGCGGCCGGGGTGCTGGTCTATCCGGAGCCCGAGGAAGTCGCCGAGGTGCAGATCGACGAGTCCGACCTGCGCGTCGACGTGTACCGCTCGTCCGGCAAGGGCGGCCAGGGCGTCAACACCACCGATTCGGCGGTCCGCCTCACCCACCTGCCCACGGGCATCGTCGTCACCTGCCAGAACGAGCGTTCGCAGCTGCAGAACAAGGCCCGCGCCATGCAGGTGCTGGCCGCGCGGCTGCAGGCGCTCGCCGAGGAGCAGGCGCTGGCCGACGCGTCGGCGGATCGGGCCAGCCAGATCCGCACCGTCGACCGCAGCGAACGCATCCGCACCTACAACTTCCCGGAGAACCGGATCACCGACCACCGGATCGGCTTCAAGGCGCACAATCTCGACCAGGTTCTCGACGGCGACCTGGACGCGCTGCTCGACGCGCTGAGCGCCGCCGACAAGCAGTCTCGGCTGCAGCAGGCATGACGACTCGGCTGCGGCGTTCGATCGACTCCGCGGCGGCGCTGCTCGCCCGGGCGGGGATCGATTCGGCGCGTTGGGACGCCGAGGAACTGGCCGCCCACCTGGCCGGCACCGACCGGGGCCGGCTGGGTCTGCTGGACACGCCCGACGACGAATTCTTCGGTCGGTACCGCGACGTCGTGGCCGCCCGCTCACGGCGGGTGCCGTTGCAGCATCTTCTCGGGACGGCGGCGTTCGGGCCGCTGCTTTTGCAGGTCGGCCCGGGCGTGTTCATCCCGCGCCCGGAGACCGAAGCCATGCTGGAGTGGGCGATCGCGCAGCCGCTGCCCCCGCGGCCCGTGATCGTCGATGTGTGCACCGGATCCGGTGCCCTGGCGGTCGCGCTGGCCCGGCACCGCGCCGGCCTCGGGCTGGACGCCCGGATCATCGCCATCGACGACTCGGCGCCGGCGCTCGAGTACGCGCGCCGCAACGCCGAGGGCACGGCCGTCGAGCTGGTGCGCGCCGATGTCGGCGCATTGGGACTGCTGCCCGAACTCGACGGCGGCGTCGATCTGGTCGTGTCCAACCCGCCCTACGTTCCCGACGACTCGGTTTCCAACGCCGCGTTGGAGCCTGAAGTGCTCCAACATGATCCGCATCATGCGGTGTTCGGCGGGCCGGACGGGATGGCCGTTATCGCCCCCGTGGTGGCCCTGGCCGGGCGCTGGCTGCGCCCGGGTGGTCTGTTCGCCGTCGAACACGACGACACCACCGCGGCGCGGACCGCCCGATTGGTGCAGGACACGGGGCTTTTCGACGACATCCGAAGCCGGCGCGACCTGGCGGGCCGGCCCAGGTTCGTGACGGCCCGTAGGAGGAGCGGGGCCGATGACTCGCGTCGTGACGATGCAGAGCGCAGCGATGAGGAGGAGCGGCGCCGATGACTCGCGTCGTGACGATGCAGAGCGCAGCGATGAG
>NZ_JBYCLG010000199.1:0-6743 GCF_057473785.1 Mycobacterium sp. TH-M103 | reverse complement strand
GCATCGCCTGGGGGATGAACGGGAAGGCCAGGATGGCCACGAACGGGTCCGAGCCCAGCTTGGCCACTTTGCGCACGGTCGTCGACAGCCGGTACTCGGCGTAGATGCTCGTTCCGTAGTCGACGCCGACGGCGCCAGCGGCCACCACGGCCACGGCGACCACCGCGGCCGTCGCACCGATCAGAACCTTCCGCACCCGCATATTGTGGCCGAGGCGGCGCCGCGTTTGCCGCGAGGTCCGTCCTGCGGTCCCCCGGCTGCCCCGAGCGGTTGGTCACACTGCATGTCGGCGCGCTCGATCACTAAGCCAAAGACCAGGTGGCACGTTATCGTTAGATGACCTGGCAACTAACGCGACGTTGCGTCCCGAATTGGGATCTGCCTTTCCCACGAGTCGGAGGGGCTTGTTGGAGCTACTACTGCTGACCTCGGAGCTGCATCCCGACACCGTCCTGCCGTCGTTGTCGCTGCTTCCCCACACCGTGCGGACGGCCCCACCGGAACCATCGTCCCTGCTGGAGGCCGGAACGGCGGACGCCGTGCTGGTCGACGCGCGCACCGACCTGTCCTCCGCGCGCGGGCTTTGCCGCCTCTTGAACACGGCGGGCCGATCGGCCCCCGTGGTGGCCGTGGTGACCGAAGGCGGCCTGGTGGCGGTCAGCGCCGACTGGGGGCTCGACGAGATCCTGCTGCCCGGCACCGGTCCCGCCGAGATCGACGCCCGGCTGCGGCTGGTGGTCGGGCGCCGCGGCGGCCTGGCCGAACAGGAGAGCGCGGGCAAGGTGAGCCTCGGCGAGTTGGTGATCGACGAAGGCACCTACACCGCGCGGCTGCGGGGCCGGCCGCTCGACCTCACCTACAAGGAGTTCGAGTTGCTCAAATACCTGGCCCAGCATGCCGGCCGGGTGTTCACCCGCGCACAACTGCTGCACGAGGTGTGGGGTTACGACTTCTTCGGCGGCACCCGCACCGTCGACGTGCACGTGCGCCGGCTGCGGGCCAAGCTCGGTCCCGAACACGAGGCGCTGATCGGCACCGTCCGCAACGTCGGCTACAAGGCCGTCAGGCCCGCCCGCGGCCGGACGCCCATCACCGACTCCGACGGCTCCGGGGACGCCGCGTCCGACTCCGAGGACCTGCCGGGCTCACTCGTCGACCCCGCGCGCACTCAGTGAGCCCCTCGGACTGGCGCTCCGAGCTGACCACCGACGAACAGCGGCTGGTGCGCCAATTGGTCTCGGCGGCAACAGAATTCGATGGTGTCGCACCCGTCGGCGAACAGGTGCTGCGCGAACTCGGCCACGACCGCACCGAGCACCTCCTGGTCTCCGACTCGTCCGACAATGCGATCGTCGGCTACCTCAACCTCAGTCCGCCACGCGACGGCGAGGCCGGGATGGCCGAACTCGTGGTGCACCCGCAGGCCCGCCGGGGCGGAATCGGGGCGGCGATGAGTCGGGCGGCGATGGCAAAGACCGACGCAGGCAACCGGTTCTGGGCCCACGGCACCCTGGAAGCGGCCCGGGCGACCGCGTCCGCGCTGAACCTGGTCGCCGTGCGGGAACTCGTCCAGATGCGGCGCTCGCTGCGCGACATCCCCCCGGTGGAACCCGTCGGCGGGATGCGTATCCGGACCTACGCGGGCCCGGGCGACGACGCCGAACTGCTGCGGGTCAACAACGCCGCGTTCGCCGAGCATCCCGAACAGGGGGGGTGGACCGACGCCGACCTCTCCGAGCGGCGCACCGAACCGTGGTTCGACCCGGCGGGGCTGTTCCTGGCGTTCGGCGACTCGAACAGCGACCAGGCCGGGCGTCTGGTGGGTTTCCACTGGACCAAAGTGCATCCGGACCAGCCCGGCCTGGGTGAGGTCTACGTTGTGGGCGTCGACCCGGCGGCACAGCGCCGCGGCATCGGGCAGTTGCTGACGGCCATCGGCATCGAGTCGCTGGCACACCGACTGGCAGGTGCGGCCGACCCGACCGTGATGCTCTACGTGGAGTCGGACAACGTCGCCGCGGTGCGGACCTACGAACGCCTGGGATTCACCCGGTACAGCGTCGACACCGCCTACGCGGCCCCGCCTACCGCCGGCTGAGCGGAATCGCGGGCAGCAGTGGCGTGGTGCCCGACTGTTCATTGCAGATTCACCGCGCGGTCGGTTCTTTCGGCCCGCGCCGGCGCATAGTTTCGCTTTGGCTCAGCAACCTGCGCTCGAGCATGTCCAGGCGCTTGTCCAGCACCGCCCGGATGCGCCCGCGACGGCTCAGAAAGCGAGATCGGTGAGGCTCCACGGACAGGGCAAGGCGATCGCGCTGGCGGCGGTGTTGGGTGCCGCGGTGCTGACCGGCTGCGGCGCCGACATCAACCACGGCGCCGCGGCCGCGGAGCTCTCCGGACCGGCGGGCTGCGGCGGCAAGCGCGGGCTCACGGCCGAAGGGTCCACCGCCCAGCAGAACGCAATCGGGGTTTTCAGCCAGGTCTGGGGCGAGCACTGCCCGGGCAAGAACGTGTCCTACAACGCGACCGGCTCCGGCGCCGGCCGGGCGCAGTTCATCGCCGGCCACGTCGACTTCGGGGGCGCGGACTCGCCGCTGCTCGCGGACCAGATCGGCCCGGCCACCAGGCGTTGCGGCGGAAACCCCGCGTGGGATCTGCCGCTGGTATTCGGGCCGATCGCCCTGGTCTACAACCTCCCGGGCGTGCAGAGGCTGGTCGTCAACGGTGACGCTCTGGGCGAGATCTTCAGCGGCAGGGTCACGTTGTGGAACGACCAGACACTGGCGGCGCTGAATCCGGGCGTGACCCTGCCGGACGTCAAGATCAGGCCGATCTATCGCGCGGACTCGTCGGGCACCACGGACAACATGCAGAAATACCTGACCGCCGCGGCCCCGCAGAGCTGGACCAGAGGCGTCGGCACCGAGTTCCAGGGAGGCGTCGGGGAAGGGGCCACCAAATCCGCCGGTCTGGTCCAGGCGGTGCGGGCCACGCCGGGCGCCATCGGCTACGTCGAGAAGGGATTCGCCGACCAGGCCGGGGTGCCCTACGCGGAGATCGACACCGGCAACGGTGTGGTCCCGCTGACCGAGAGCACGGCCGCCAACGCCATCAAAGCGGCCACGTTCGTGGCCGCCGGCAACGATCTCGTGCTGGATCTGAACTCGATGTACGCCTCCCAAGAGCCGGAAACCTACCCGTTGATCCTGGCCACCTACGAGATCGTGTGCTCCAAGGGGTACGACCCGAGCACCTCCCGCGCGGTCAAGTCGTTTCTCACCGTGGCCGCCACCAACGCGCAGGCCGGCCTGATTTCTGCCGGCTATGTCGCGCTGCCCGATAAAGTCAAGGAGCGACTGGTTACGGCGATCAACGCCATGCAGTGATCAATTGGGCGCAAGGAGCGACAACGCAACTGTGACGGGATCACAGTGACAATGCCTTCCGTGCCGAATCCGGCCGACGCAGGTTCGGGCGCGGTCGTGGCCGCCCCGTTCCCCGAGGCCCCGGTGGTGCCGATCAGCCCATGGGGCCGGGGCCGGCCGCGGCTCGGCGACCGGATGTTTCGCCGGCTCGCGCAGGCGTCGGGCGCCCTCATGGTCGCGTTGATCGTCGCGATCGGCGGGTTCTTGTTGCTGCGCGCCCTCCCGGCGCTCGAGCGCAACCGGGAGAACTTCTTCACCTATACGGGCGCCTGGGTCACCACCGGCACCTCGGCGCTGCATTTCGGCATGCTCGATCTGCTGCAGGTGACCGTTTTCGTGTCGCTGTTCGCGCTGCTTCTCGCGATGCCGGTCGCCCTGGGCGTGGCCCTGTTCATCACGCAGTACGCGCCGCGCCCGGTCGCCGGCCCGCTGGCATACGCGGTCGACCTGCTGGCCGCGGTTCCCTCGATCATCTACGGCGTGTGGGGCCTGCAGGTGCTGGCGCCGCGACTACGGCCCGTTGCGTCCTGGCTGAACCACACCCTGGGCTCGTGCTTCCTGTTCGCGGGCGCGAACACCTCGGTGACCGGGGGCGGCACCGTGTTCACCGGCGGCCTGGTGCTGGCGGTGATGATCCTGCCCATCACCACCGCGGTCACCCGCGAGGTATTCGTCCAGACGCCCCACGACCAGATCGAGGCCGCGTTGGCGTTGGGCGCCACCCGTTGGGAAGTGGTCAAGACGACCGTGCTGCCGTTCGGGCGGTCCGGCTACGTCAGCGGCGCGATGCTGGGTCTGGGCCGTGCCCTGGGTGAGACGATGGCGCTGCTGGTCATCCTGCGGGGAGCCCAGGCCACGTTCGGCTGGTCGTTGTTCGACGGCGGCTCCACCTTCGCGACCAAGATCGCCGGCGCCGCGTCGGAACTGGACGACCCATACCGGGCGGGTGCCTACATCGCCGCCGGGCTGGTGCTCTTCGTGCTCACATTCCTGGTCGACGCCCTGGCGCGCGGTGCGGTCGCCGGGATCGGGCGCAGAAGGGGCGGCCGGTGACCTCGATCCTGGACCGTCCGCTCAAGGCCCGGACGTTCCCCGGCCTGGGCCGGCGGCGTCGAGTGGCGAACAACGTCGCCACCGCGTTCGTGACGACGTCGATGCTGGTGGCCCTGGCGCCGCTGGCCTACGTGTTGTTCTCGGTGATCGCCAAGGGGTACAGGGCGATCGCGTCGGCCGCGTGGTGGACGCATTCGCAGGCGGGTATGACGGAGTTCGTGGCCGGTGGCGGCGCCTACCACGCGATCGTCGGCACGCTGCTGCAGGGATTGGTGTGCGCGGTGATCTCCATCCCGATCAGCATGTTGGTGGCGATCTACCTGGTCGAGTACGGGGGCGGCACGCCGCTGGGCAGGGTGGCCTCGTTCATGGTGGACATCCTGTCCGGGGTGCCCTCGATCGTGGCGGCGCTGTTCGTCTACACCGTGGGGGTGGCGACGTTCGGCATCGCCCGCTCCGAGCTCGCGGTGTCACTGGCCTTGGTGCTGCTGATGCTGCCGGTGATCGTGCGGGCCACCGAGGAGATGCTGCGCATCGTGCCGGTGGATCTGCGCGAGGCCAGCTACGCACTGGGCATCCCGAAGTGGAAGACCATCGCCCGGATTGTGATTCCGACCGGGCTGTCGGGCATCATCACGGGCATCATGCTTGCGGTGGCCAGGGTGCTGGGGGAGACTGCCCCGTTGCTGATCCTGGTCGGCTATTCGCAGTCGATCGGCTTTGACATCTTCCACGGGTTCATCGGCTCGCTGCCGGGCATGATCTACAACCAGGTGTCGGCCGGGGCGGGCGTGAACCCCGTGCCCACGGATCGGTTGTGGGGTGCCGCCCTAACCCTCATCCTGGTGATCGCCGTCATCAACATCGGAGCCAGGATGATCTCGAAAATCTTCGCCCCCGGAACGTCAAGGCAGGAGCACTAGGTGGCCAAGCGGTTGGACCTCAAGAGCGTCGACATCTACTACGGGTCGTTTCAGGCCGTCGCGGATGTGACGCTGTCGGTTCTGCCTCGCAGCGTGACGGCGTTCATCGGCCCGTCCGGGTGCGGCAAGACGACGGTGCTGCGCGCGCTGAACCGGATGCACGAGGTGGTTCCCGGTGGCCGCGTCGAGGGCGAGGTGCTGCTCGACGACGAGGACATCTACGGTCAGGGTGTCGACCCGGTCGGTGTGCGCCGCGCGATCGGGATGGTGTTCCAGCGCCCGAACCCGTTCCCCGCCATGTCGATTCGCAACAACGTGGTGGCGGGGCTGAGACTGCAGGGCGTGCGCAACCGCAAGGTGCTCGACGAGGTGGCCGAACACTCGCTGCGCGGCGCCAACCTGTGGGACGAGGTCAAGGACCGGTTGGACAAGCCCGGCGGCGGGCTGTCCGGCGGTCAGCAGCAGCGCCTGTGCATCGCGCGGGCGATCGCCGTGCAACCCGATGTGTTGCTGATGGACGAGCCGTGTTCGGCGCTGGACCCGATCTCGACGATGGCCGTGGAAGACCTGATCAGTGAGCTGAAGCAGGACTACACGATCGTCATCGTCACCCATAACATGCAGCAGGCCGCCCGGGTCAGCGACCTGACGGCGTTCTTCAACCTGGAAACCACCGGCAAGCCCGGGCGATTGATCGAGGTCGACGAGACCGAGAAGATCTTCTCCAACCCGAGCGAGAAGGCCACCGAGGACTACATCTCCGGCCGCTTCGGCTGAGGCCTACTCGGAGGAGCCTTTGTTGTCCTCTTCGGGGAGGCTGCCGGTCGCCTGGAAAATGACGCGCCGCGCCACCTCGACCGCGTGGTCGGCGAAGCGTTCGTAGAACCGGCCCAGCAGCGTCACGTCGACGGCCGAGGCCACGCCGTACTTCCATTTGCGGTCCATCAGTACGGAGAACAGGTGCCGGTGCAAATCGTCCATGGCGTCGTCTTCTTCGCGGATCCGGGCGGCTTTCTCCGGGTCGCGCGACAACACCACCTCTTGCGCGCTGTTGCCCAAATCGACTGCAAGCCTTCCCATTTCGGCGAAGTAGCCGTTGACCTCCTCGGGCAGCGCGTGCTGGGGATGCCGCCGCCGGGCGATCTTGGCGACGTGCAGGGCCAGTGCGCCCATCCGGTCGATGTCGGCGACCATCTGGATGGCGCTCACGATCGACCTGAGGTCGCCCGCCACCGGTGCCTGCAATGCCAGCAGCACGAAGGCGCTCTCCTCGGCGCGGGCGCTCATCGCCGCGATCTGCTCGTGGTCGGAGATCACCTGTTCGGCCAGCACGAGGTCGGCC
>NZ_JBYCLG010000198.1:0-9683 GCF_057473785.1 Mycobacterium sp. TH-M103 | reverse complement strand
CCTCGGCGCGGGCGCTCATCGCCGCGATCTGCTCGTGGTCGGAGATCACCTGTTCGGCCAGCACGAGGTCGGCCTGCAGCAGGGCCTGGGTGGCGCGCTCCATCGCAATGCCCGCCAGCCCGCACATCTCGCCGAGCTGCTCGGACAGGCCCGCAAGCTGCTCATGGTAGGCGGTCCGCATGCCGCCAAGCCTACGTTCTCGATGCCGAAATCGCTTTGCGGACTCTCGCCAAATCCGGCTATTCGCAGGTGGTGTCCGCCGCATTGGTGACCGTCAGGTCTTCGGGCAGCTTGGCCGGTGTGTCGCCCGAGTTGCGTTCGATCTGCACGCTGACGGATGAGCCGCTGGGTGGCGGATCGGCGACGGCGCTGAAGTCCGGGCCGAGCACCACCTGGACGACCTGACCGTAGCCCGACACCCGGTGCACCTTGGAATTGGCGAACGCCGATGCCACCGTGGCGGCGGCGTGTTCGTTGCCCGGAGAGAAGAACACCGTCGTGGCCTTCAGTGCACTGGGGTAGTCGTCGGGTGCCATCACGTTGAACCCGTCGCGCTTGAGTTGGGTGGTGGCGGCGGCGGCGAGCCCGGATGTGGCGGTCGCGTTGGACACCCGCACCGTCACGTCGTGCGGCGAGGCAGTCGTCACCTGTTCGTGCCGCACCTCGGGGCTCGGGGCCGGGTTCTTGGCCGGGGCGGACGTGGGGGTGGAGGTGGTCGTCGCCCCCTTGGTCGAGGAGGTCCCCAGCTGCTGCGCGTTGTGGTCGTTCTCCAGGGGCAGAGGATCGTCGTCGATGATGGCGTCGAAGAGCGCCCGCATGTCGGCCGTGCGTGGCGGTTCGTCACCGTTTTCGTCCGTCACTCCGGTCGGCACCGTGACGAAGGTGATGTGCCCGGCGGCGATTCCCTGCAGCGACTGCCCGAGCTGAACAAGATCTTTGGTCTTGACGTTGTCGACGTAGCTGTCGCCGATGAAGAGGTTGACGACGTTGTTGAGTTTGTTCAGGTCCAGCAACGTGTCCTCGGAGATCAGGGAGCGCAGCAGCGACGACAGGAACAACTGCTGGCGCTTGATGCGGCCGTAGTCGCCGTTGTTCTCCGTGGTGACCTGCCGGGCGCGCACGTAGTTCAACGCCGTCGGGCCGTCGATGATCTGGCGCCCCGCGTGTTTGAGCACGGTGCCCAGTTCGTAGTCGTGTAGCGGCGCCCTGGTGCACACCTCGACGCCGCCGAGGGCCTCGACCATTTTCGCGAAGCCGGAGAAGTCTACGGCGATGAACCGGTTGATGCTCAACCCCGACAGCTTCTGGATTTCCTTCACCAGGCACTTCGGCCCGCCGAAGGAGAACGTCGAGTTCAGTTTGGTCTCGGTGTAGACCACGCGCGGACTCCAGGTGCGCGTCTTGTCGTCGTAGATAGGGCCGTACTTGCCGGTCTCGGGGTTCCAGACTTCGCATTGGATCGGGGTGATCGCCAGGTCGCGCGGGAAGGAGACCACCACCACGCGTTTGCGGTTCGCCGGAATGTTGACCAGCATCACCGTGTCCGACCGCGCGCCGCCGGCGTCGTCGGCGTCGCCGGCGCCCATGTTGGCGTTCTCGCCGAGCCGCGAATCCATGCCGACGATCAGGAAGTCCTCGTCGCCGTACTGGCCACCGGGGTCGACGATGTCGCGCGAATGCGGGTCGAGCGCGCTAACGGTGTTGAGGCGGCTGTTCTTCGATGTCGCCCACTGCCATGCCCCGCCGGTCATGGCGAGGCTCAGCACCGCGAGCAGCGCCGCCAGCGAACGGGCGGCGAACAGCAGGGGCCGGCGCCCGGGCCTGGTTTTCGGCTCGCGGGCACGCCGGCGCAGCAGCGTGCGCGGTGCGTTGGCGGGCGGTGCCTCCGCTGCGGGATCCTCGTCGTGGGGGTAGCTCGCGACCTGCAGGTCGGGGACCTCCGAGCTGAGCTCGAGCGAATAGGCCGGAGTGGCGATGACCTGTGTGTCCTGTTGGTCGATGGACGCCTCGGGAGCTGCGGTATCCGGGGCCTCCGTGTCGGGGGCGTCGTCGGCTGCGCGGTGGCGCCTGGGCCGATCGGGGGGCGGGGCGCCGAACTTGGCGATCAGGTCGGCGACGGTGATCCCGCCCCGGGTGTGGGATCCGCTCCGTGCGCCGTGACCCGGATCCTGCTCGTCCTCGTCGTCGTCGTCGTGCTCGTCCTCGGAGGCGGGCTCGACGTGGTCGACGGGGGCCGGGGCGGGCTGCCACCGGTGCAGGTTTTGGTCCGGTGTCGGCTCGGAGAACCGCTCCCAGGGCGCGGCGCGCCGGCCCTCGGGAGTGGCGTCTGCCCCGCCGTCACTCATGTCCTGCCGGCCTCCGAATCCTCGATGCGGACGTCGAGAGAGCGTCCGTGGCACCTGTCACCGCCGCACTGCGGGCCCGTGCCTGCGAGGCGCACGGAGTGGGTCGCGCTTCGGTGACGCGGCCCTCAACCGATCCGACGGCGAAGCGTAATACAGCAAGGCCCATATCTTACTGAGTTCTGGGTCCGGACGCGATCTCGCGGCCGGGTTCAGCCGCCGGAGTGCATGACGTCCGCGCCGGCCGGGACCGTGCAGTCGTCCGGATCGTTCAGCCAGCCGTCGGGCAGGGCAACGCGGGCCGGTGACCCCTGCCGGCCCCGCGGGCCCGTGGCCGCATCGGGGAACGGCACCGACCCGTCCAGCCGGTCCAGCAGCGAGTCGAGTTCGTCGAGCGTCGTGACCATGGCCAGCGACCGCCGCAATTCGGATCCGGCGGGGAAACCGTGCAGGTACCAGGCGACATGCTTGCGTATGTCGCGCATGCCCTTGTCCTCCCCGAAATGGGCGGCCAGCAGTCGGCCGTGCCGCCGGACGATGTCGGCGACCTCGCCCAGGGAGGGCGGGACGGGCGGGGCGGTGCCGGTGAACGCGGCCGAGAGCTCGGCGAAAAGCCACGGCCGGCCCAGGCAGCCGCGGCCGATGACGACGCCGTCGCAACCGGTGCTGGCCATCATCGCCAGCGCGTCGCGGGCGTCGTAGATGTCGCCGTTGCCGAGCACCGGGATCGTGCGCACCTGCTGCTTGAGGGCGGCGATCTGGTCCCAGTCGGCGGTGCCGGAGTAGCGCTGTGCCGCCGTGCGGGCGTGCAGGGCCACCGCGGCGGCGCCCTCGGCCTCGGCGATGCGGCCGGCGTCCAGGTGGGTGTGGTGCTCGTCGTCGATGCCGATGCGAAACTTGACCGTCACCGGGATGCCGGTGCCTTCGGTGGCGCGGACGGCCGCGGCGACGATCTGGCCGAACAGCCGCCGCTTGTACGGCAGCGCCGCCCCGCCGCCGCGCTTGGTCACCTTGGGCACCGGGCAGCCGAAGTTCATGTCGATGTGGTCGGCCAGACCCTCGTCGGCGATCATCCTCGCGGCGGCGTACGTGGTGGCCGGGTCCACGGTGTAGAGCTGCAGCGACCGGGGCGACTCGTCCGGGGCGAACGTGGTCATGTGCATGGTGACCGGATGGCGCTCGACGAGCGCGCGGGCGGTCACCATTTCACAGACGTACAGGCCGCTGACCGTGCCGGCCTTTTCCTTCTCGAGCTCACGGCAAAGCGTCCGGAAAGCAACGTTGGTCACGCCCGCCATCGGGGCCAGCACCACCGGGCTGGCGAGCGTGATCGGACCGATCCGCACGGCCGTTACCGGCGGCTCATCGCCAGCTTGCCGGCCGTCTTGTGCAGTTCCTGGGCGGTGGCGCGCTTGCCCGTGCGGGCTTCCCGGTCGAGTTGGCGCTGCTTGGACACCTCGAACTTGTCGCAGGCCTGCTCGAGCTCCTTGATCAGCAGTGCGAGGTCGTCACGCAGCTCGGCCCCCTCGCCGGTGAAGTCCTCGCGCTCGAAAATGCGCCACTTCTTCAGGATCGGCATGACGACCTCGTCGAGGTGGATGCGCGGGTCGTAGACCCCGCCGACGGCGATGAAGACGGCTTTGCGCCGGAACTCGGGCACCTGGAAGCCAGGCATCTGGAAGTTGCGCAGGATGAGGTGCAGCGACTTCATCGCCTGGTTGGGCGCGAGGTCGAACGCGGCCTCGCTGACGTCGCGGTAGAAGATCATGTGCAGGTTCTCGTCGGCCGAGATCTTGGCCATCAGCTGATCGGCGATCGGGTCGTTGCAGGCCCTGCCGGTGTTGCGGTGCGAAATCCGGGTGGCCAGTTCCTGGAAGCTGACGTAGAGGACGGAGTGGGTGAGGGTCTCGGCGAAGTACTCACCCTGGTGGTTCTGGCCCGGGCTGAAGCCCCGGTTGACCACCTCGATACGAAGCTTTTCCAGCTCCACGGGATCGACGGCGCGCGTGACCACGAGATAGTCGCGCAACGCAATCCCGTGCCGGTTCTCCTCGGCCGTCCAGCGGTTCACCCACTGCCCCCACGCGCCGTCCATGCCCATGTTCATCGCGATCTCGCGGTGATAGGACGGCAGGTTGTCCTCGGTGACCAGGTTCTGCACCATCGCCACCTGGGCGACATCCGAGAGCTTGCTCTGCTCAGGGGCCCAGTCCTGGCCACCGAGCGCGTAATAGTTCTTGCCGTCCGACCACGGGATGTAGTCGTGCGGGTTCCAGTCCTTGTGCATGCTCAGATGCCGGTTCATGTACTTCTCGACGACCGGCTCAAGCTCCCGCAACAGCTGTAAGTCCGTCAGCTCAGCGGACATCGCCCCTCCAGTTATATGTGTCGATTAGTAGCGGTCAATATATCTGTGTACCCCAGTAGCATCAAGTTTCCGCGTGCGTGGCCCGCGTGGCGAGGTCACATTTCGGCATACCGACGTGCCGAACACATTTGACCTGGGCTCGCCGGTGTGGCCCCGCGGAAACCCGCTACTCGGAATTACCCGGCTCAGGGGCCGGCACGTAGGGGGCCGCCGTGATGAACAGCATGTTCACGCAGTAGTCGATGAACTGCCTGCGGGTGGCGCCGAGCTGGCCGTTGAGGTAGGCGGTGAACAGGCTCGACAGACCGCCGACGAGGCTGGTGGCGATCATCTTCTGCACCACGGGGTCCCCGATCCGGGAAAGCTTGCGGACCAGCAGGTCGATGAAGTTGGGCATCCACTGCGCTCCCGAGCGGGTCAGGATCGGCTCCACGGCCGGAGCGAGCAGGAGCACGCGGCCTCGGACCGGGTCGTCGACCATCAGCTCGACGAAGCGTTCGACGGCCTCGCGCGGCGTTTTCGCCGAGGTGAGCGTGCTCATCGCCCGCGTGCACACGTCGTCATAGACCGCGCGCACGAACTCGTCGCGGTCGGAGAAGCTCTCGTAGAAATAGCGCTCGGTCAGCGCGGCCTCGCGGCACACGGCGCGGACGGTCAGCGCGGGCCCGCGGTCGCTGCCCAGCAGTTGCACGCCGGCGGCAACGAGGTCGTCGCGGCGCAGCGCGTGGCGACTCTCCAAGGGGACGCCGGTCCAACGGCTCCGTCGTTGACCGGACGGCACATCGCTCCTAAGCTGAAAAGTGACAACACGTGTAGTCAAAATCTACCGACAGCCACGGGGATCTCAACAGTGACTCAAGATACGTCCGCAGGCACTCCGCTGACGAGCATCGACGGCGCGACCGCCACCGACGGCTTGGCCGCCGGATGCCCGGTGGCGCCGCTGGGTTACGAGGCTCCGCCCGTCCCGCTCGGTCCCGATTCGCTGACGTGGCGGTACTTCGGGGACTGGCGCGGCATGCTGCAGGGCCCATGGGCGGGGTCGATGCAGAACATGCACCCGCAGCTGGGTGCGGCCGTCATCGACCACTCGACGTTCTTCCGGGAACGCTGGCCGCGCCTGTTGCGCTCGCTGTACCCGATCGGCGGCGTGGTATTCGACGGCGACCGCGCACCGGTCACCGGCGCGGAGGTGCGCGACTACCACACCGAGATCAAGGGCGTCGACGAACAGGGTCGCCGCTACCATGCGCTGAACCCCGACGTCTTCTACTGGGCGCACGCCACCTTCTTCGTCGGAACGATCCACGTGGCCGAGCGGTTCTGCGGCGGGCTGACCGAGGCGCAGAAACGACAGCTCTTCGACGAGCACGTCCAGTGGTATCGGATGTACGGCATGAGCATGCGACCCGTGCCGGCGTCGTGGGAGGAATTCCAGGCTTACTGGGATCACATGTGCCGCAACGTATTGGAGAACAACTACGCGGCGCGTGCGGTGCTCGACCTGACCGATCTGGCCAAACCACCTTTCGCGCAATGGGTTCCGGACTGGCTGTGGGCCGCCCAGCGCAAACTGATGGCGCCGTTCTTCGTCTGGGTGACCGTCGGCCTCTACGACCCGCCGGTGCGCGAGCTGATGGGCTACACCTGGTCGGCGCGCGACGAATGGCTGCACCGGCGGTTCGGCGACGCCGTCCGTCTGGCGTTCGCGCTGGTGCCCCGGCGGTTCCGCAAGCATCCGCGGGCCCGCGCCGGATGGGATCGCGCCAACGGGCGAATCCCGGCCGACACGCCGCTCGCGCAGACCCCGGCGCGCAACCTGCCGCCGGTGGACGAGCGCGACAACCCCAAGCACTACTGCCCGAACGTGTCGTAATTCTTTCCCGCGCAGCGCGTCTCACGTGCGCGTGCTGTCGTTGCCAGGTCGGGTGTCAGCGCGCCGGGACGACGGTCGACGTGCGCCGGCCGCCGTTCCGCTCGTTCCAGAACCGGTAGACACCCACCGCGGCGTCCCGGGGCTCGTAACGCATCGGCAGTCGCCGGCGCTCCCAGCTCTTCGCGAATTCGTCGTAGAACGTGGCGAGTTCGAAGTACTTGCGGTCATCGAGGTAGTACGGCGCATAGGCCTCGCGGGTGGTCAGGAAGACCACTTCCCGCGGTGAGCAGTAATACAGCGAGCCCAGGCACATCGGGCACGGGTGGGCGAGCACGTAGATGGTGCTGTCGACCAGGTGCTCGGTGCCCAGCTTCCGGCACGCCTCGCGGATGGCCAGGATTTCCGCGTGGGCGGTCGGGTCGTTGGTCTGGGCGGCCTGGTTGGCGCTCTCGGCCAGGACTTCGCCGTCGTTGACGATCACGGTCGCGAACGGGCGGCCGCCCTCGGCGACGTTACGGCGGGCCAGGTCGATCGTGCGCTGCGCGAAGTCGGTCATGGTCGCAGGCTAGCGCCGACGACTGGGCATGCCGGGCCTGTGGTAGTAACTAGATTGTCTATATTTCTTCGTTTCTGGCACAGGAGCAAAATGGCGCGCACCGAGAGCGATCGTTGGGATCTGGCGACGAGCGTCGGGGCGACGGCGACCATGGTCGCCGCTCAGCGGGCGCTGGCTTCCGAGGAGGGGTTCATCGACGACCCCTATGCCGCGCCGTTGGTGCGCGCCGTCGGCATCGACGTCTACGTCCGCTTGGTCAACGGCCAGATCCCGGTCGGCGGGGAGTCGGAGTTCGATCCGCGCCGGATGGCCGAGGGGATGGCCTGCCGCACCCGGTTCTACGACGACTTCTTTCTCGACGCGGCGCGCAGCGGCGTCGGCCAGGCGGTGATCCTCGCGGCGGGCCTGGACGCGCGGGCCTACCGCCTGCCGTGGCCCGCCGGCACCGTCGTCTACGAGGTCGACATGCCCGAGGTGATCGAGTTCAAGACGCTGACCCTCGCCGAGCTCGGTGCGCAGCCGACCGCGGAGCGCCGCACGGTCGCCGTCGACCTGCGCGACGACTGGGCCGCGGCGTTGCGGGACGCGGGATTCGATCCGCAGGCCCCCACGGCGTGGAGCGCCGAAGGTCTGCTGGTCTACCTGCCGGATGCCGCGCAGGACGCACTGTTCGACAACATCACCGCGCTGAGCGCTCCCGGCAGCCGCCTGGCGTTCGAATTCGTCCCCGACACCGCGATTTTCGCCGACGAGCGCTGGCGCGCCCACCACGACCGGATGAGCGAGCTCGGGTTCGAGATCGACTTCAACGATCTCGTCTACCACGGGCAGCGCAGCCACGTCGTGGACTACCTGAACCAGCGCCGCTGGCGGACGTCGACGAAAAGCGTCAAGGAACTGCACGCGGCCAACGGGTTCGCCTACCCCGACGACGACGTCGCCGCGGCCTTCGCCGACGTCACCTACACCAGCGCGGTGCTCGAGCGCTGACGTCGGCGCGCGCTGCGGCTACGAGCTCAGCAGGTCGTCCTTCAGGCGGCTGGTGAGCATCTCCTGGAACACGGTGCGTGCCGGGTCGTAGAGGTCCTGAAAGGTCGTCAGCACCGCGTTGCGGTCGTATTCGGGAATGGATCCCGTCGGGGTCCAGAAGCTGTCGATGTCCAGCAGGAAGAACGGTCCCTGCTGGGCCGGCATGGTCCGGCGCAGGTGGTAGCTCTGGTCGAGTGCCTGACCCACCCCGGGGCCGTAGCGCACGATCATCGACTTGCCCGGGTTCGCCTCGCGGTAGACCGCGGCGCCCTGCCATTCGGTCAGCGTCAGGCCGGCCGGGGCGATGCGCTGCGGCCCGAGCAGCGGCTCGGCGATCCAGTTGGCCCACTCGACCCGGCCGTCGACGCCCACGGGGACCCGGACCTCGAGCACGTAGCGCAGGCCGATGCGCTCCACCCCGACGAGCGAGGAGACCTGCGAGCGCGCGTCGACGACGCGCATCACGATCTCGAGCAGCGACTCGAAGTTGGAGTATGCGGTGGTCTCGATGACGACGGCCTGGTTCTTCATCGAGGCGGCCAGCGTGTTGTCCCGGTTGACGTAGCGGGTGAAGCGCTCGGCGGTCGGCTGGGGGCTTCCGCCGGCGCCCATGCCCCACGCCACATCCTGGGCCTGGCGCTCGATGGGCAGATGGTCGGCGAGCAGATGTTTGAGCTGTCCGCTCGATGATTCGTTGAGGGAATCCGTTGCTGGGTGACGGACTTCCATCGTTACCAGGGCTACGGGCGCGTTCGGGGAGGAGGCTGCATCAACAGTCATCCTCGGAAGCATAGCCAAGCCGTTTTGACGCGGAACCGGGGCCGTCCCGCGTGGCGACCGACGCCCGCCGGACGACTGCGCCCGGCTGCGTCCGACGCAGCCACAAGATCCGTCAGCAGCGGCGATTCATCCCCACCGATGCTCATTCGGCGTGTCATGCCGTCGGGCGAGCGGACGCGATCGCCGCGAACCGCCGGCCCGGCACGCGCGCGGCCGGTGCGTGCGGCCGCAACGGCCCGCGCGGTGCTCGTTAACGGCGCGTCGATTGCTGCTGACGATCGGCTGAAGCTCCGGTGCCGGGCGTCTTGCGAGGTGACAGCCGGTGTCCGGCGCTCATGAACCGCTTGTTGGTGCCCCCACTAGGACTCGAACCTAGGACCTGCGGATTAAAAGTCCGTAGCTCTACCAACTGAGCTATAGGGGCCGAAAAAACAGGATACTGGGTACCGCGGAGGCGCTCGTTTGAGGATTGGGGCCGCGGTGACCTAAGCTGGCGTGGCTCCCAACGTAACCATGTTGCGGGTACCCCGGAGAGATTCGGATCTGGCCCCCTTCGTCTAGCGGCCTAGGACGCCGCCCTTTCAAGGCGGTAGCGCGGGTTCGAATCCCGTAGGGGGTACGGCGACGCGGCGACGCGGAGCGGTAGCAAGGCCCTGTGGCGCAGTTGGTTAGCGCGCCGCCCTGTCACGGCGGAGGTCGCGGGTTCGAGTCCCGTCAGGGTCGCCAGCACGG
>NZ_JBYCLG010000197.1:0-11345 GCF_057473785.1 Mycobacterium sp. TH-M103 | reverse complement strand
AGCCCGGGCGGTAGCTCGTGCGGTGTTGATCGCAGCCAACGCGGCATCGGCATCGGCGGCCAACGTGGCGATCAACCGCGACACGGTGGGATCGGATGCCACCAGACCGAACACCCCCGACTGCCCACGCAGCACCGCCAGATCAGCCAGGCAGTCCCCACCGATGGCCACTGCGATGGCTAGATCGGTGAGGATCTTGCCCGGATTGTGGCTGGCCAACGGTTTGCGCCACGGCCGTAACCCGGCCGAGAGCGCATCGATCAGGCCCACCTGCTGCGCGGTGCGCACCAAGGTGATCGATCCGGCCTGCGACACGATCCCGCGGCCGGCGGTGTCAACGGACAACGACGGGTACCACGACGTAGACTCACCCACCAGAAAGGTGCTTCTCGAACTTGCGATATTCGACCTCAGACAAGCCGAATTATCCCAGTTCAGAGCATCTTTCTTCATTCACGACACGCGACCGCCGCCGACCAGCGAGAAAGCCCGGGGCTAGGGCATCGCCGTCACGCTCGACGGTCCACCCCAGGCCAGGCGCGTAATCCTGCCCCGAACATCCGCCCGATAGGGTTGATACCGGCCGGCCACGGGCCACCGGGCGGCACAGCAGGTAGGAGGTTGAGCGATGGCTTCCGCTGAGTCGGGCAGCGCGGATCGCCCCGGTCCCGTTGACCTGGAAACGCTGGCGGCCGAGGCCAGCGCCGCGCGGGCGCTCGAGGGGTTGCAGGCGGCCGCCGACGCCGGCGAGGTCCCCACGCAGCCCCCGGTCGACCTGACCGCCGCCGCGTTCTTCGACGTCGACAACACGCTGGTGCAGGGATCGTCGGCGGTGCACTTCGGCCGCGGGCTGGCCGCCCGCGACTATTTCACGTATCGCGACGTCCTCGGATTCATCTACGCCCAGGCCAAGTTCCAGCTGCTGGGCAAGGAGAACAGCAACGACGTGGCAGCCGGGCGGCGCAAGGCGCTCACGTTCATCGAGGGCCGGCCCGTGCAGGAGCTCGTCGACCTCGGTGAGCAGATCTACGACGAGATCATCGCCGACAAGATCTGGGCGGGCACCCGCGAGCTCACCCAGATGCATCTGGACGCCGGCCAACAGGTGTGGCTGATCACCGCCACGCCCTACGAGCTCGCGGCGACCATCGCGCGCAGGCTCGGGCTGACGGGCGCGCTGGGCACCGTCGCCGAGTCGGTCGACGGGGTTTTCACCGGCCGACTGGTCGGCGAGATCCTGCACGGCACCGGTAAGGCGCACGCGGTGCGGTCGCTGGCGATCCGGGAGGGCCTGAACCTCAAACGCTGCACCGCCTATTCCGACAGCTACAACGACGTACCCATGCTCTCGCTGGTGGGCACCGCGGTCGCCGTCAACCCCGACGCCCGGCTGCGCAGCCTGGCCCGCGAGAAGGGGTGGGAGATACGCGACTTCCGCACCGCACGCAAGGCCGCCCGGATCGGTGTCCCGTCCGCCCTGGCGCTGGGCGCGGCCGGGGGGGCGCTGGCCGCACTGGCGTCACGACGCCAACCGCGCTGATAAGCTCCGCCGCTGAACACGTCTTCGAGCGGAAAGCGGCACCGGCATGACAATTCCCGAAGGAACCCAAGACCTCATCGGCAGCCACTACCGGGCGCCGGATTACTTCGAGGTGGGTCGCGAGAAGATCCGGGAGTTCGCGCTCGCGATCAAAGACGAGCACCCGTCGCACTTCAACGAGGCCGACGCCGAGGCCGCCGGTTATCCGACGGTGGTGGCCCCGCTGACGTTCCTGGCGGTGGCGGGCCGGCGCGTACAGCTGGAGATCTTCACCAAGTTCAACATCCCGATCAACATCGCCCGGGTCATCCACCGAGACCAGAAGTTCAAGTTCCACCGGCCGATAGTCGCCCGCGACCGGCTGTATTTCGACACTTATCTTGACGCGGTCATCGAGTCGCACGGTACGGTGATTGCAGAGATTCGCAGCGAAGTAACGGACGCAGACGGCAACCCCGTGGTGACCAGCACGGTCACGATGTTAGGCGAAGCCGCACACCAGGAAGCCGGCGCTGAAGAAACCGTCGCCGCAATTGCATCCATATCAGCCGGAAAGTAGGAGCGATTCAATGACTCCACAGGGGGAGACGGGCAGGACCCAGCTGAAACCGCCGGTCGCGGCGGTCCGATCGCACTACGACAAGTCGAACGAGTTCTTCAAGCTCTGGCTCGACCCGTCGATGACCTACAGCTGCGCCTACTTCGACGAGCCGTCGGAGCTGAACCTGGACAACCCGGGCAAGACGCTGGAAGAGGCCCAGTACGCCAAGCGCAAGTTGGCGCTGGACAAGCTGAACCTCGAGCCCGGAATGACCCTGCTCGACATCGGCTGCGGCTGGGGTTCGACCATGCGGCACGCCGTGCAGGAGTACGACGTCAATGTCATCGGCCTGACGTTGAGCGAGAACCAGTACGCTCACGACGTCGCGAAGTTCGAGGAGATCGACAGCCCGCGCCGCAAAGAGGTGCGCATCCAGGGCTGGGAGGAATTCGACAACGAGCCGATCGACCGCATCGTCTCGCTGGGCGCGTTCGAGCACTTCGCCGACGGCGCCGGTGACGCGGGATACGAGCGTTACGCCACGTTCTTCAAGAAGTTCTACAACCTGCTGCCCGACGACGGCCGGATGCTGCTGCACACGATCGTGGTGCCCACCACCGAGGAGGCCCAGGAACTCGGCCTGAAGACGACGATGAGCCTGCTGCGCTTCATCAGCTTCATCCTCCGGGAGATCTTTCCCGGCGGGAAGTTGCCTCAGATCGCGCAGGTCGACCGTTACGCGACGGAGGCGGGTTTCGAGATCGAGCGTCACCACATGATCGGGAAGAACTACGTTCCGACGCTGAGCGCCTGGGCGGACGCGCTGGAGGCCCACAGGGACGAGGCGATCGCCCTGAAGGGTCAGGAGACCTTCGACATCTACATGCACTACCTGCGGGGATGCTCGGACCTGTTCCGCGACGGCTACACCAACGTCTGTCAGTTCACGCTCGTCAAGTAGTCCCTCGAAGCTTGCCGCCGAGCGCCCCGGTGTCGTTCAGGCACCGGGGCGCTGCGGTCGGTAGGCCAGAAAAGTACGCCAGGGAATTCAGCCGAGGAAGATGTTGCGCCGGCCGGCCAGCAGCCGGTACAGCGTCTGCTGGATCGTCTCGCGCACCTGATCGGTCAGCTCGAAGGTGACCATGGGGTCCTCGGCGTCGGAGGCGGAGTAGTCGTTGGTGTAGATCGGCTCGCCAAACGCGATGCGCCATTTCGACGGCAGCGGCACCAGACCCGCGGGACCGGCCAGCGGAAACAGCGGGGTGATCGGGAAATAGGGCAGCCCGAACAGCCGCGCCAGCAGCTTCACGTCGGCCAGCATCGGGTAGATCTCCTCCGAACCCACGATCGAGCACGGGATGATCGGCGCCTTCGTGCGCAGCGCCGCCGTCACGAAGCCGCCGCGCCCGAACCGCTGCAGCCGGTAGCGGTCCTCGAAGCGCTTGCCCAGCCCCTTGTAGCCCTCCGGGAACACCGCCGTGAGCTCGCCCGCCGCCAGCAGCCGGTGCGCGTCGGTCGTGCACGCCATGGTGTGGCCGGCCTTGCGGGCCGCTTCACCGACCACGGGCAGGTCGAACACCATGTCGGCGGCCAGCAGCCGCAGGTCCCGTTGGGCCTCATGTTCGTCGTGCACCGCCACCGAGAGCATCAGCCCGTCGAAGGGCAGCACCCCGGCGTGGTTGGCCACCAACAGCGCGGGCCCCTCGCTCGGCAGGTGCTCGATACCGCTGACCTCGACGCGGAACCACGACCGGAAGAAGAACCGCAGCAAAGGCCTGACGACCGCGTCGTTGAAGTGCGGGTCGAAGCCGAACTCGTCGACGGTGTAGTCGCCCGTCAGCCGCTGCCGAAGGAAGCCGGCCACGGCGGCCACCCGCTGGGCGAGTTCGTTCAGCGGCGCCTCGCCGGTCCCCGCGGCAGCGCCCGTGCCGCGGCGGTGCTCGTCGATTTCGCGCACGACGGCGGCGATCTGTTCGGCCGACGCGCGGCCGCGCGGATCCGAGAGCAGCGAGGGATGCTGGCGCGCGGATTCGGCCCGCTGATCGGCCCTCCGGCGCGCCGCCACCCGACCCCGATTTGTGTGCAGGGGAATCACGTTCGCTCTGGTGTCACCCGCCACGATCTCTACCTGCCCCCACCCCACGAAATTGGCTTTCGGCTTCCCCAGCGCTGCGCTAAGGCAATGGCGCGACCCTCCCAGGAGCGTACCCGATGAGGGTCGATTATGGGAGTCAGGCCGCGGCCGCGGACGTAGTCGTCGAACGCCTCGGCCGTCGTCCATTTCGGCTGGAAGCCGAGTTCGGTACGCATCCTGGTGGTGTCCATGACGCGGCCGTAACTCAGGTAGTCGAACTGGTCGCGGGAGATCTCTGTGTAGCGATTGGCCCGTCTCAGCGAATCCAGGGCCCACACGCCGAAGCCGGGCACCGGCAGCGGGATCCGCCCCGCCCGCCGGATCGCCTGGGACAGCATGATGATCCCGTCGGCGCCGACGTTGAACGTGCCGGCCTTGCCGGCGATCGCCGCGCGCTCCAGCGCGCCCAGCGCGTCCTGCTCGTGCAACAACTGCAGGCGCGCGTCGCGGCCGAACATCGTGGGCACCAACGGCCCGGCCAGGTAACGCGACAGGGTGGTGTCCATCGCGGGGCCGATCATGTTGGCCAGCCGCAGGATCGTCACCGCGATGTCGGGACGGCGCCGCCCCAGGCCGCGCGCGTAGCCCTCGATGTCGAGGCTGTCCTTGGCGAAACCCGCGCGGAAAGGCCGGCGGCTGCTGCTGTCCTCGGTGAACATCACCGGGTCGCGCGGATCCGACCCGTACACCTCGGAGGTGGACTTCAACACCACCCGGCGCACCGAGGGCGCCTTCTGGCAGGCCGCGAACAACTGCATCGCGCCCATCACGTTGAGTTCCTTCAACGCGGCGCTGCCCCCGGACCGCGGTGCGTAGGAGGCCGCGGCGGCGTGCACCACCGTGTCGACCTCGCCGTTGCGAATCACCTTGGCGATGAAGGGATTACGAATGTCGGCGCGGACGAACTCCGCGCGCCCCATCCGGCGCAGCATGTCCTTGCTGGGCGCGATCGCGTCCACCGCGATGACGCTGTTGATCAGCGGGTTCTGCACGAGCCGGGCGGTCAGGTAACCGCCCAGGAACCGGCACGCACCGGTGACCAGCACCACCTTGGGGTAGTGCACGGTCTCCTCCCCGGCGCCGCTCGTGCCGGGACCGTCTCCGCTCGACAAATCCACCCGGACAGCCTAGCGGCGAGACGGGACGGTGGCGTTACGGACGCGTGACGGTCGGCGCCGCCGCGACCTGCGCAGCGGGGGTTACTTACCGAGTTTTCTGCGCTGCACCCGGGTGCGACGCAGCAGCTTGCGGTGCTTCTTCTTCGACATGCGCTTGCGCCGCTTCTTGATTACTGAACCCATGAACTCCGCTATCTGACCCGTGACCGGTTGGTGAAGGACTTGAAAAGACCCCGCCACTTTACCCGGCCGCCCGCCGCGAACACCAAACCGGGACCGTCCGGCGGGCGCGCGACGACCGGGCCGCGCTGCGGGGCCACGGGGATTCGGGTCAGCCGGCGTCGAAGTACGACGTCTCGAGCATGTCGTGGACGGCCTTGGCGTGCACCCGGAAGGATCGACCGACCCGCACCGCGGGCAACTCACCGTTGTGCACGAGGCGGTACACCGTCATCTTGGAGACCCGCATCAGCGCGGCCACCTCCGCGACTGTGAGAAATTGTGCCCTGGCCTGCTGGCCATCGCCGGGACTGGCGTCCCGCGCCTTGCCGGCAGAATCTCGCGCAGATGGCCCGTTCGTAGACGTCATCGCAACCCAATCGTGTCAGGCACGCGCAATGCCAGCGGCTTCCCCTCCGCTGGCACCCACACGTGCATACAAGAAGGAGAATAGCGGGACTAATGGGGTTACTGGTACTGGTGGGGGACAATCAATTCAAAAAAGGTCGAATTATTCCGATGTAATTCTCAGCTGCTCAGAGCGCGTTTTCGCGGCCTGGACGGCCGCGTCGACGGCGGCCCGCAACCCGCCCCGCTCCAATTCGCGCAGCGCAGCAGCGGTCGTACCGCCCGGCGACGTCACCGTCGCGCGCAACTGGGCCGCCGAGGCGTCCACCCGCTTGCCCAGCCCCTCACCCGCACCCGGCCGCCGCTCCTGATCCAGCGCTTCGAGCAGCATGGCCGTCGACCCGGCCATCGTCTGCGCGGTCAGCTCGGTGGCCACCTCGCGCGTCAGGCCGGCCGCCACACCGGCGTCGACCAACGCCTCGACCATCAACATGAAATACGCCGGCCCCGAGCCGGACAGCGCGGTCACGGCGTCCATGTGGGATTCGGCGACGGTCAGCACGGCGCCGACGGCGTCGAACAGCCCCGAGACCTCCTCGAGCTGCGCCGGGGTCACGAACCGGCCTTTCGCCAGCGCGGTGACGCCCGCCCCCACCAACGCCGCGGCGTTCGGCATCGCCCGCACCACCGGGGTCCCGGCGGGCAGTTTGGATTCGAGGTAGGCGAGGGTGATCCCCGCCGCGACCGTGACGAAGACCTGGTCGGGGGAGTCGTCCTCGGCCGCGGCGGCCACCCGGGCCAACTCCCCCATCAGCGACTCCACGTCAGCGGGTTTCACCGCGACGACGACGAAGGCCGCATGCTCGGCCGCCTCGGTCACCGACGTGACCAACACCGAGTAGGTGTCCGCGAGGTACTTGGCCCGTTCGGGTATCCGCTCGGCCACCACCAGGTCTTTGACCCGCCGACCGGCGCGCAGCAACCCGGACAGCAATGCCTCGCCGATGCTGCCGCCCCCGATGATCGCGATCCTTGCCATGCCGGACAGCATCGCAGACACCGCCCGCTAGCGCGGCGGGGGCACCAATGCCAGCTGGCGCGACTGCACCACGATCCGGCCGAGGCTGTCGACCACGATGTGGTCCTCGTCGAACCAGTCGTGGCCGATCTCCATGCACGTGCAGAGCACCCGCAGCCAGCCGTCGGCCGGCAGGGCCCGCAGGAAGGTGGTGAGCTGGATGGTGGGCGCCCAGCCGGTGCGATCCACGGCGAAGGTCACCGGCGCCGACAGATCCCCGCACATCAGCGCGAACAGCGCGTCCGGGGCCACGCCGCGGGGACGGGCCCACATCTGCAGCCTCGGCGGCCTCCCGTCGGTGCTCGGGCCCATCGTCGACAGCAGCGGCCGCACGTCGCAGCCCTCACCCAGGTGCACCAGGCCGGCCAGCGGGTGGCCGGGCCCGATCGCCTCGATGCCGTCGGGTGGCTCCGGCGCCATCAGCTCCACGACCGGGTTCGCCGACAGCAGCGGCGCCGCGTGCCCCCCGGGCGGATAATGCTCCGGCTCGCCGAGATTGACCACGGCGTGCACGGCGGTGCGGTCGCCCTGGGTGAGCTCGACGTCGACGAGGCTGATCCGGCGGCCGCGCTTGCGGACCGACGTCACCACCCGCATCGGCCCCGGGTCGGGCGCCCACAGGAAGTTCGCCGACACGGCGACGGGTTCGAGCCCGTTCGACGGCCCGCCGCACGCGGTGCGCGCGGCGTTGGCGCACAGCGCCAGCATGGCCCCGCCGTGCACCTTCGGACCGATCGTCCAGCGCTTGTCGAGTTCTCCTTCGAAAACGCCGGGGTCGACCTCCCGCAACGTCATCGCGGTGGTGAATAACGCGGTCATGATCTCCTGGGGGTCAGCGCAACAGGTGGGTGCGGGCGAACTGCAACGATTCGGCGAGCAGGCTCTCGCGCTCGCCGGCCGAGCGCGCCGACGACGTCGAGACCTCGAGCACCACGTGCCCGGCGAAATGCCCGGCGGCCAGCATCTGGCAGACCTCGGCGGTGGGCTGGGCGCCGCGCCCGGGAACCAGATGCTCGTCGGCGGGCAGCCCGTTGCCGTCACACAGGTGCAGGTGAACCAGCCCGGCGCCCATCCGCTCCGCCATGTCCAGCGCGTCGGTGCCCGCGGTGGCGGTGTGGGACAGGTCGAGCGTGTAGTGGGCGTGGTTGCCGTCCAGCGGGTCGTAGGAGGGCGCGAACGCCGAGATCGCGGGTCCCGGCCCGCCGCCGCGCCTGCGCATCCGCTCGAGGGACTGACCGGCCCCGAAGAAGCGGTCCGCCCGGAACGGGAACATGTTCTCGACAGCCACCAGCACGTCGCTCGACGCCTCCAGCGCCGCGACCTGCTCGCTGAATCCCTCGGCGTAGCGCCGCTGCCAGCGGAACGGCGGATGCACGACGACGGTCTGCGCACCCAGCTTCTCGGCGGCGCGCACGCTGCGTTCCAGTTTGGGGATCGGGTTGGCCCCCCACACCCGCTGGGAGATCAGCAGGCAGGGCGCGTGTACGGAGAGCACCGGCACGCGGTAGCGCCGTGAGAGCTTGCCGACGGCGTCGATGTCCTGGCTGACCGACTCGCTCCACACCATCAGCTCGACCCCGTCGTAGCCGAGCCGGGCCGCGTACTCGAACGCGGCCTCGGCGCGCAAGGGGTACACCGAGGCCGTCGACAGGCCGACTTTGATGGCTGGGCGCACTGTTTGTGGTTCCGACTGGGTTCCGGGTGGGTGTCTAGCCCGACTGCAACGACAGCGCCAGCGGCCCCAGCGTGATCAGCGCGCCGACCGCGACCGCGATCAGCGTGCTCGCGATGTCCTCGGTCTTGCGAACCACCCGGACCCCGACGACCAGCCCGAGGATGACCAGGACCGACAGCACCAGCGCCACGATGCTGTTCCACCGCCACAGCTGGTCGAAGGCGATGAACAGCCCGGCCCCGAAGGCGACCGCCAGGATCGACTGCACGACGACCACGCTGCCGTGCCGCAGCGCCTCGAACCTGCCCACCCCGCCGACCTTCCCGGCCTCGTCCCGGCGTGGCGCGACGGCGCGGTCGCCGACGTCGGAGTCGCGGTCTTCGCCCCTTTGCACCGCTTCGGCGCCGCCGCGCCGGCGGGCGAGCTCGTCGGCGAGCGTCTGCCCACCGAACAGGGTCGAATCGTCGAGGTAGGAACGCACATAGGCCGAGTCTTCGTCCACCAGGTCGGCATCGCGCACCTCGGAGTCCATCACGTCCACAGGCATGCCGGCGTAGTCGTCGACCGGGTCGGGACTCATCCCCTCGGCCCCGGATTGCCGCTCGGCGTCGCGCTCGTCGGCCTGGCGCACGGGCCGCGGGTAGGCGCTGCGCTCGGGCCCGGAAACGCGCGCGGGCTGCGGCGGCGACTTGGGCCAGCGCGGCTCGGGCTCCGACCAGTACGCCCGCTTCTGCCCGTCGTCGGCGGCGACGTCACGTTCCTGCTCGGGAGCTTCGGTGGCTTCGGCGGCTTCGGCCCTGCGGGTGCCGTTGGTCTCGCGTCCGGGCTCGTGGTCGTCCCGGATGACCGGGATGTCGCCGGTCAGCTCGGCGACGGTGACCGCGTCGCTGTCACCGCGCCGGCGGCGGCGGCGCCGGGTGACCGCGGGGGCGCCGATCGTTCCGTTTTTGGCCAGCAATTCGGCCACCGAGATGGGCCGAGTGCCGGGGCTCTCGGTGTCGGAGTGTGGTTCGGTCATGCTTTGCTGCCTCTCGATCGGTTCGCGTTCCGATCCCCTACCCGGTCTCCAGCATCGCGCACCGCGATATCGACGAGGGCCGTTCCGTCGGCTTCACTGTCGAGTTTGCGCAAGATGAGGCCCTCGCGTAAGGCCCAGGGGCAGATATCCACCGTTTCGATCGACAGCGCTCGCATGCTCGCCTCCGCCACCAGGGCACCCGCCACGATCTGCGGTGCTCGTTCGGCGCTCACCCCTTCCAACTCCGCGCGGTCAGCGGTCGTCATCCTAGAGATGAAAGATATGAGTTGTCTGAGGCCGTTTGCGGTGAGCGTCCTCTTCACCCGGGGTCCGGCCGCCGAGGGCGCCGCCCCGGTGAGCCGCGCCAGCGAGCGGAACGTCTTCGACGTGGCCACCGCCAGGTCCGGGGTGCCCGCGTCGAGCACGGCGACGCTGGCGTCGGACAGCTCGGAGTCCAGCCAGTCGCGCAGCATCGCCACCCGGCGGCGGCCAGGCGGGTCGTCGGGCAGCCACTCGCGGGTCAGCCGCCCGGCGCCCAAGGGCAGCGACAGGGCCACCTCGGGTTCCTCGTCGACGCCGCTGGACAGCTCCAGCGAACCGCCGCCGATGTCGAGGTTGATGATGCGGCCGGCGCTCCAGCCGTACCAGCGCCGCACCGCCAGGAAGGTCAGCCGCGACTCGGCGACCCCGGTCAGCACCTGCAGCTCGACCCCGGTCTCCTTGCGCACCCTGGCGAGCACGTCCTCGGAGTTCTCGGCGTCGCGAACCGCCGAGGTGGCGAAGGCCATCAGCTCGGCGCAGCCCGAGCTGTCGGCGATCTTGGCGAACTCGTCGATCGTCGAGATGAGCTTCTCCGCGCCGCGCTTGGTGATCTTGCCCGAGCTGTCGGTCGCCTCGGCGAGCCGCAGCGTGGCCTTCGTCGAACTCATCGGAGTGGGGTGTCCGCCGCGGTGGGCGTCGACCACCAACAAATGGACCGTGTTGCTACCCACGTCGAGCACGCCCAATCGCACGCAAACAACCTAGCCCGGCGACGATGCAGACCGCGTGGCGGTCTGAGCGTGGCAGCGTTGTTCGCCCCGGCCGGGGCGATTCGTGGCCGCCGGGGGCCCGGGGTGTCAGCGGGCCGCCGGGCCGGAATCGTGGTCTACCGTGGGATCCGTGCCGAATCCGGACCCCCGCCCCGGGCAAGAGGTCGATCTGGATTTCGCCCGCGAATGGGTGGAGTTCTACGACCCCGACAACCCCGAGCACCTGATCGCGGCCGATCTGACCTGGCTGCTTTCGCGCTGGACGTGCGTGTTCGGGACGCCGGCCTGCCATGGCACGGTGGCCGGTCGCCCCGACGACGGGTGCTGCTCGCACGGGGCGTTTTTGTCCGACGACGACGACCGCGCCCGGTTGGACGACGCGGTGTCCAAGCTGACCGACGACGACTGGCAGTTCCGCGACAAGGGCCTGGGCCGCAAGGGGTATTTGGAGCTCGACGAGCACGAGGGCCAACCGCAGTACCGCACCCGCAAGCACAAGGACGCGTGCATCTTCCTGAACCGCCCCGGCTTCCCCGCCGGCGCCGGGTGCGCGCTGCACAGCAAAGCCCTCAAGCTGGGTGTCGCGCCGCTGACGATGAAGCCCGACGTCTGCTGGCAGCTGCCGATCCGGCGCAGCCAGGAA
>NZ_JBYCLG010000196.1:0-13053 GCF_057473785.1 Mycobacterium sp. TH-M103 | reverse complement strand
CTGCTCCAACAACTACGGGCCGTATCAGCACGTGGAGAAGTTCATCCCGCGCCAGATCACCAACGTGCTGACCGGGCGCCGCCCGAAGCTGTACGGAGCGGGCACCAACGTCCGGGACTGGATCCACGTCGAGGACCACAACAGCGCGGTGCGGCGGATCCTGGACAAGGGCGAGAACGGCCGCACCTACCTGATCGCCGCCGAGGGCGAGCGCGACAACCTAACGGTGATGCGCACGATCCTGCAGATGATGGGACACGACCCCGACGACTTCGACCACGTCCCCGACCGCGCAGGCCACGACGTGCGGTACGCCATCGACCCGACGTCGTTGCACAACGAATTGGGTTGGGCGCCCAAGCATGCCAACTTCGAGGCGGGCCTGCGGGCCACCATCGACTGGTACCGCGAGAACGAATCGTGGTGGCGGCCGCTCAAGGACGGTGCCGAAGCCCGCTACGAGGAGCGTGGTCAGTGAAGGTTCGCGAACTCGACATCCCCGGCGCGTGGGAGATCACCCCGACCATTCACGGCGACTCTCGCGGGTTGTTCTTCGAATGGCTCAAGGACCGCGACTTCACCGGCTTCGCCGGTCACCGCCTGGACGTCCGGCAGGCCAACTGCTCGGTCTCCTCGGCCGGTGTGCTGCGCGGCCTGCACTTCGCCCAGGTGCCCCCGAGCCAGGCCAAGTACGTGACGTGCGTGCGGGGCTCGGTGTTCGACGTCGTCGTCGACGTCCGGCTGGGCTCACCGACGTTCGGGAAATGGGACTCGGTCCTGCTCGACGACTCCGAACGCCGCACCATCTACATCTCCGAAGGACTGGCGCACGGTTTTCTTGCCCTGCAAGCCAATTCGACGATCATGTACCTGTGCTCCTCCGAGTACAACCCGGAGCGCGAGCACACCATCAGCGCGACCGATCCGGCGCTGGGGATCGACTGGCCGTTGGTCGACGGGGCGGCTCCCAGCCTGTCGGACCGGGACGCCGCGGCCCCCAGCTTCGACGAGGTGCGCGCGTCCGGGGTGCTGCCCACCTGGGAGGAGAGCCGGGCCTTCATCGACGGCCTGCGAAACGGATAACCGCGCCCGACGCCGACCGGGCACGCCGGTGAAAACCGGCTATTTCCGTTAAATTCGCCGACGGCAAGATCTACCATTCGTTCATCGCCGGGTCGGGGGGCGACAGCTCGATGGCAATGGCGCTGGAGGGGTCAGATGTCGTTGGTGATGGCGGTGCCGGAATTCCTGGCCGACGCGGCAGACGATCTGGCGACGCTGAGCTCCGCGCTCGATGCGGCCCACGCGGCGGCCGCCGGCCCCACGACGCGAATACTGTCGGCCGCCGCCGATGAGGTGTCCACGATGGCTGCGCAGGTGTTTTCCCTGCATGCGGCGCGGTTCCAGGCGTTGGGCGCCCGCGCCGCGGCTTTCCTCGACCAGCACGTGCAGGCGCTGCAGGCGGCCGCGGACGGCTATGCCAACACCGAGGCGGCCAGCGTCCCGCAACTGCTGCTGGAGCTGGTCAACGCGCCCACCAACACGTTGCTCGGGCGTCCGCTGATCGGCAACGGCGCCAACGGATACACCACCAACCAGGGCGTGGGAACGCCGGGCCAAGCAGGCGGAATCCTCTACGGCAACGGCGGCAACGGCGGGAACAGCACCGGGCTCGGGGCGACCGGCGGTGCCGGCGGGTCCGCCGGGCTGTGGGGCAACGGCGGAAACGGCGGGACCGGCGGGCCCAACGCCGCCGGCGGTGCCGCCGGCCGGGGCGGATTGCTTTTCGGCGCAAGCGGTCTCGCCGGTGCGGCCGGCCCGACCGTTCCGGTGACCTCCGTGCCGCTGTCGTATCAGGGCGGGCGCCTGATCGCGGACGTCTCCATCGCCGGCGGCCCCAGCGTGCCGGTGATCGTCGACACCGGCTCGATGGGTCTCATCGTGCCGCCCCAGGATGTCAACGCCCAGAACCTGGGCGCGATCACCGGGTTCAGCAGCGTCACCTACGGGGAGCCCGGAAACTACCTGACCGAGTATTACGACACCTACAGCGCGCCAATCAATTTCGGTAACGGATACGTCACGGCGCCGACCACCGTTGCCGTTGTCACCTCGGTGGTCTCCAACGGCTACACCTATTCGGCGTCGCAGGCGCCCGCCATCCTGGGCGTCGGGGTGAACGCCGGAGGCCCGCTGGGCACGAGTCCGGTGACGGCGCTGCCCGGCAGCCTCGGCCGGGGCGTGCTGCTCGACGAACCCAGTGGAGTGATGGAGTTCGGGGCAAACCCGCTGCCGTCCTACGGCTCCGTGACCGGAGCGCCGGTGACCACCCTGGACGTGAAGATCAACGGCGGAACCATGCAGTCGACCGGTGACGCGTTCATCGATTCCGGCGGCCTGTACGGGGCCGTCCCGACAGCGCTCAACCCGCCCACCGACGCCTACGGGTACGTGCAGCCCGGAACCCAGATCTCGGTCTACAACACCGGTGGGACGCTGCTGTACAGCACGACGACCGCCTCCCAACAGATGTCCGTGGTGTCGAGCGCGGCCGGCGGCGACTTCAACACCGGCGTCACCCCCTTCCTCGAGGACCCGATCTACCTCTCCTACACCACCCCCGGCGGGTCGATATCCTTCGACACCTGACCCACCGGCCTCGCCGGCTCCACCCCCGGCCGGGAACGGATGAGAAGCTGTCGTGGTGGACCAGACCCCGGTGTTCGAATTCGTCGACGTCGTCGTGGAGCGCGACGGGGTGCGGGCGCTGGACGGGTTCACCGCCGCGGTTCCCGGCCGGGGCGTGACGGCGATATTCGGCCCGTCCGGTGCGGGCAAGTCGACCATGCTGCGCCTGTGCAACCGGCTGGAGCTGCCGACCGGTGGACGAGTGTTGTTTTGCGGCAACGACATTGCCGAGCTCGACCCGTTGGCGTTGCGGCGCCGGGTGGGCATGTGCTTCCAACGTCCGACGCCGTTTCCCGGCACCGTGGCCGACAACCTGCGGGTCGCCGACCCGGGCGCCTCCGACGCGCGGATATGCGAGACGCTGGAGCGCGTGGCGCTGACCGGCCCGGGGACCGGGTCGTGGCTGGACCGGGACGCCGGCGCGCTGTCGGGCGGGGAGGCGCAGCGCATGTGCCTGGCCCGCACCCTGATGGCGCGACCGCAGGTGCTGCTGCTCGACGAACCGACCTCCGCGGTGGACGCCGAGGCGGCGCGCGTGATCGAGCGCGCGGTGCGCGATCTGGCCGACCGCGACGGCATCCCGGCCATCTGGGTGACCCACGACGCCGCGCAGGCCGCGCGGGCCGCTGATCGGGTGCTGCGCATCGAGGCGGGCCGTTGCCTTGGCCTGGGACCGGCGAAGCGGTGAACGGGCAGGTCGGCTGGGTCGGGCTGGCGACGTCGCTGTCGCTGGTCGCCGTGGCGGCGGCGGTGTCGCTGTGGCAGCGACTCGGCCTGGAGCGGCAGGTGCTGTGGGCGGCGGCGCGCGCCCTGGTCCAGCTGCTGCTCGTGGGCGGCGCGCTGACGTTGCTGTTCGAGCCGGGCCGTTCGCTGTGGTGGTCGTGGGCGTGGATCGCGGGCATGGTCGCCTACGCCGGGGACGTCGCCCGCCGCCGCGCCCCGGAGGTACCTCGGTTGGCGCCACTGGCGATCGTCGCGTTCACCGCGGCCGCCGCGATCACGCTGGGGGTCATCTTCGGGCTACGGGTGTTCCCCCTGCAGGCGCGGACCGTGGTCCCGATCGCCGGGATGATGATCGGCAACTCGATGACGGCCATGGTGCTGGTCGCCCGGCGCCTGGTCGACGAGCTGCGCGACAAACGCGACGAGGTCGACGCCCGGCTCGCCCTCGGGCAACCGTCCCGGCAGGCCGCCGCACCGTACCTGCGCATCGCGTTGCGCTCGGCGATCAGCCCGCAGATCGAAACCACGAAAGCCACCGGGCTGGTTTTCCTGCCGGGCGCTATGACCGGGCTCATCCTGGCCGGGGTCCCGCCCGTGCAGGCCGTGCTCGTGCAGGCGGTGGTGATGTTCCTCATCTTGGGGTCGGTCGCGGCCACCACCGTCGTGGTCGCCCTCGGCCTGGTGCGCCTGGTGTTCACCCGCGACCACCGCCTGCTGCCGCTGGGTCGCCGCCCCTAACCGAGTTGACAAGTACGTTAATTGCCAGCGAAGACGATGACTTTTCAGGTCAGCGCGGGACAGGCGGGGCCGGCGGCACCGGTGGGTTGCTGTGGGGCAACGGCGGCACCGGCGGTTTCGGCGGGACGGGCGGGGCCGGCGGCGCCGGTGGCAACGCGCTGCTCTTCGGCAACGGCGGTACCGGCGGCCAGGGCGGGACCTTCACGGTGAGCCCGGATACCGCTGGCGGCAGAGGCGGTGTCGGGGGCACCGGGGGCTTGCTGTGGGGTAACGGCGGCGACGGCGGTATCGGCGGACCCTACGCATCCGGCGGCGCCGGCGGCAACGCGCAATGGTTCGGTGACGGCGGCACGGGCGGAATGGGTGGGGCACTCGGGAATGGCGGGGTCGGCGGCAACGGCGGGCTCCTAATAGGCGACGGTGGCGGCGGCGGGACCGGCGGCGTCGTGTCCGGTATCGGCGGCAGCGGCGGCCCCGGCAGCGGCCAATTGTGGGGCCACTCGGGGGCGACCGGCGCCGATGGAGGCCCAGCAACCGTGACCCTGACGATGCACGGCACCCGCCCCACTTTGCAGGTGTCGGTGAACGGCGGACCGACGGTGCAAGCAACCGTCGATACCGGATCCGACGCGCTCTTGTTCGCACCCCAGGCCGTCAACCTGAATTCCCTCGGCACGCCGCTCGCGGAGGGTCTGACCTACAACTTCGGCGTGCCGGGTGACCAGACGGTCGTTACTTACAACCTGTATGGAGCCTCACTGAATTTCGGGCATGGGATGCTCACCCAGACAATGGCTGTTGGCGTCATCAGTTCCGAGGTGCACAACGGACGACCCGTCGCCCCCGAGACGCTGATCGGTGTTGGCGCCAACGCGCGCAGCGGCGTCCCATTTGCCACCACCGCCGTACAGGATCTGCCGACCCAGCTCAATCAGGGCCTGCTCATCAACGAGCCCCGCGGCTACTTCCAGTTCGCCAGCACCAACCCGCTGCCAAGCTTTGCCAATGTTCCAGGATCACCCATCACCAGTAACTTGCAGGTGCAGGTAAACAACAGCGATCTGCAAAGTGCCCCCGGCGCATTTATCGACACCGGCGGAGTTGCGGGGAGAGTCCCGAGCAACCTGCTCCCCGACCCGCTCAATCAGCTTGCGCCCGGCACCCCGCTGCCGGCGGGGACGAAAATCATCGTGGAGGCCGTCAACGGCGGTCAAGCGACCGTGCTCTACGAGCAGGTCACCGGCACCGGTTCAGCTGCACCGATTGTCACGTCGGCCAACGCAGGCTTCAACACGGGCAACTACATCTTCGAGCAGATGCCGATCTACCTCTCCTACAACCCCACCGGGACCGGGACAACCTACTTCGACAGCCTCTCCTGATACCTGAGGACGGGCCTGCAGCGCCGCGGGGAACCCCGCTGGCGGTGACCGGGCGCCAAGGCGGCTTGCTGGCACCATAAACATTTACTAGGATTTCCTAGTATCAACCGTCGCCCTCTCGCGTACCCGAGGACACCCATGACCACAACCATCCCCCACTTCATCGACGGGAAGCGCACCACCGGGCAGTCCACCCGCACCGCCGACGTCTTCAACCCCAGCACCGGACAGGTGCAGGCCCGGGTCGCGATGGCCGGCAAGGCCGACGTCGACGCCGCCGTGGCCTCGGCGGTCGAAGCCCAAAAAGGTTGGGCGGCATGGAATCCGCAGCGTCGCGCCCGCGTGATGATGAAGTTCATCGAGCTGGTCAACGACCACATGGACGAGCTCGCCGAGCTGCTGTCGCTCGAGCACGGCAAGACCGTGCCCGACGCGCGCGGTGACATCCAGCGCGGCATCGAGGTGATCGAGTTCGCGATCGGGATACCCCATCTACTCAAGGGCGAGTACAGCGAGGGCGCCGGCCCGGGCATCGACGTCTACTCGCTGCGCCAGCCCCTGGGCGTGGTCGCGGGCATCACCCCGTTCAACTTCCCGGCGATGATCCCGCTGTGGAAGGCCGGCCCGGCGCTGGCCTGCGGAAATGCGTTCGTCCTCAAGCCCAGCGAGCGCGACCCGTCGGTTCCCGTGCGGTTGGCCGAGCTTTTTCTCGACGCCGGCCTGCCGCCCGGCGTGTTCCAGGTCGCCCACGGCGACAAGGAGGCCGTCGACGCGATCCTGGAACACCCCGACATCAAGGCGGTGGGCTTCGTCGGCAGCTCCGACATCGCCCAGTACATCTACGCCGGGGCGGCGGCCCACGGCAAGCGGTCGCAATGCTTCGGCGGCGCCAAAAACCACATGATCGTGATGCCCGACGCGGACCTCGACCAGGCCGTCGACGCGCTGATCGGCGCCGGCTACGGCAGTGCCGGCGAACGATGCATGGCCATCAGCGTCGCGGTGCCCGTCGGCGAACAGACCGCGGAACGGCTGCGCGCCAGGCTCGTCGAGCGGATCAACAACCTGCGCGTGGGACACAGCCTGGACCCCAAGGCCGACTACGGCCCACTTGTCACCGAGGCCGCGCTGGCGCGGGTGCGCGACTACATCGACCAGGGCGTGACCGCCGGCGCGGAGATCGTGGTCGACGGCCGCGACCGTCGCAGCGACGACCTGACGTTCGGTGACGCCAACCTCGAGGGCGGGTTCTTCATCGGGCCGACGCTGTTCGACCACGTCACCCCGGACATGTCGATCTATACCGACGAGATCTTCGGTCCGGTGCTGTGCATGGTGCGCGCGCACGACTACGAAGAAGCATTGCGGCTGCCTTCCGAGCACGAGTACGGCAACGGCGTGGCGATCTTCACCCGCGACGGCGACACCGCCCGCGACTTCGTCTCCCGCGTGCAAGTGGGCATGGTGGGGGTCAACGTGCCGATCCCGGTGCCGGTGGCCTACCACACCTTCGGCGGCTGGAAGCGCTCCGGCTTCGGCGACCTCAACCAGCACGGCCCGGCGTCGATCCAGTTCTACACCAAGGTCAAGACCGTCACGTCGCGATGGCCGTCAGGCATCAAAGACGGTGCCGAATTCGTCATCCCGACAATGGATTAGGGCGCTCGAGTTCATGGAACTTTTCGCGCTCGACGACGACGAACGGGTGATCACCGAGACGGCCGCCGCGTTCGCCGCCAAACGCCTCGCCCCGCACGCCCTGGAATGGGATGCCGCCCAGCACTTTCCGACCGATGTGCTCCGCGAGGCCGCCGAACTCGGCATGGCGGCCATCTACTGCCGCGACGACGTGGGCGGCAGCGGGCTGCGCCGCCTCGACGGGGTTCGCATCTTCGAGCAGCTTGCCGCCGCCGACCCGGCGACCGCCGCGTTCCTGTCCATCCACAACATGTGCGCGTGGATGATCGACTGCTATGGCACCGAAGAACAACGCAAGATCTGGGTTCCGCGGCTGGCCTCGATGGACGTCATCGCCAGCTACTGCCTGACCGAGCCGGGTGTCGGCTCCGACGCGAGCGCGTTGACCACCCGCGCCGTCCGGCAGGGTGGCGATTACGTGCTCGACGGCGTCAAGCAGTTCATCTCGGGCGCGGGCGCCTCCGACGTCTATGTGGTGATGGCCCGCACGGGCGGCCCAGAAAATCCGGGCCCCCGCGGCATCTCCACCTTCATCGTCGAAAAGGGCGCTGCGGGGCTGAGTTTCGGTGCGCCAGAGGAGAAGATGGGCTGGCATGCCCAACCCACCGCGCAGGTGATCCTGGACGGGGTGCGGGTGCCGGCCGACGCGATGCTCGGCGGCGCCGACGGCGAGGGAACCGGCTTCGGCATCGCGATGAACGGCCTCAACGGCGGCCGCCTCAACATCGCGGCCTGCTCGCTCGGCGGCGCCCAGGCCGCCTTCGACAAGGCGGGCGCTTACGTTCGCGAACGACAGGCGTTCGGCTCCGCCCTGATCGACGAGCCGACCATCCGCTTCACCCTGGCTGACATGGCCACCGCGTTGCAGACGTCGCGACTGCTGTTGTGGCGCGCGGCGAGTGCGCTGGACGGCGACGACGCCGACAAGGTGGAGCTGTGCGCGATGGCCAAGCGCTACGTCACCGACGCGTGCTTCGAGGTCGCCGACAAGGCCCTGCAGTTGCACGGCGGCTACGGCTACCTGCGTGAGTACGGGCTGGAGAAGATCGTGCGTGACCTGCGGGTGCACCGGATCCTCGAGGGGACCAACGAGATCATGCGGGTGGTCGTCGGGCGAGCCGAGGCCGCACGGTTCCGGGCCAGCGCGTAGAAAGGCGCCATGACCAACGTTTCCACCGTCGCGTTTTTGGGACTGGGCCACATGGGCGGACCCATGTCGGCGAATCTCGTTGCCGCCGGCCACACGGTGCGCGGGTTCGATCCGGTGCCCGCATCGGCGACGGCGGCGGCCTCGAACGGTGTGGCGGTGTTCGACAGCGCCGCCGAGGCGGTCGCCGGGGCCGACGTCGTCATCACCATGCTGCCCAACGGGGAGGTGGTCAAACGCTGCTACGCCGAGGTGCTGCCGGCCGCTCGGGCCGGTGCTCTGTTCATCGACAGCTCCACGATCTCGGTCAGCGACGCGCGGGAGGTCCACGCACTCGCGCAATCACACGGCGTCGCACAACTGGACGCCCCCGTTTCGGGTGGGGTGAAGGGCGCCGCGGCGGGAACCCTGGCGTTCATGGTGGGCGGTGAGGAGTCCGCGTTGCAGCGGGCGCGCCCGGTGCTGGAACCCATGGCGGGCAAGGTCATTCATTGCGGCGCCGCGGGCGCGGGGCAGGCCGCCAAGGTCTGCAACAACATGGTGCTGGCGGTGCAGCAGATCGCGATCGGCGAGGCCTTCGTGCTGGCCGAGAAGCTCGGCCTGTCGGCGCAGTCGCTGTTCGACGTCATCACCGGGGCAACCGGCAACTGCTGGGCGGTGCAGACCAACTGCCCGGTGCCGGGCCCGGTCCCGACCTCGCCGGCCAACAACGACTTCCGACCCGGATTCGCGACGGCGCTGATGAACAAGGACCTGGGCCTGGCGATGGACGCAGTCACCTCCACCGGTGCGGCGGCCCCGCTGGGCAGTCACGCCGCGCAGATCTACGCCGAGTTCATCGCGTCCGACGCCTCCCGCGCCGACCAGGACTTCAGCGCCGTCATCGAGATGCTGCGCTCGAGCTGACCCAGGTTGCGCGCAACGTCGGAGAGAATTCACTCCGGCGGCCTATGCCCATCAAGGAGTCCCCGATGATCGAATTGCTGCCGGACATGCCGGAGGGAGTGACCGGCATCCGGGTGTCCGGCCGGTTGCGCGGCGACGAACTGCGCGAGATCAAGCCCGCCATGGAGGAGCTGTTCAAAACCGGTGGAATAAGGATCGTGGAAGGCATCGCATCCGATTACGAGGGTTTCGGCCCCGGCGGGTTGGTCGAGGATCTCAAGATGGGATTCGGCGCCGTCCTGCCGCATCATTCGGCCTTCAAGCGAATCGCCGTCGTGTCGGACAAGGAATGGGTCGCCCACATCCTGCATGCGCTGGCGTGGATGGTGCCCGGCGAGCTGGCCGTGTTCGGGCTCGACGACCTCGAGCGCGCCAAGGCATGGGCCGCCGGCTAGCTCGAGCAGCCGACCTGACGGTGGCGATCCACCGCGCTCAAAAGTCGCCGGCGTTGCGCCGCAACGTGTCCACCGCCGACACCAAGGCCAGCGATTCGGTGTCGGACATTCCGATGTCGGCGAACACCTGCTCGTTGAGGGTGACCGTGGCGTCCTCCACCGTCGAGCGACCCAGCTCGGTGATCTGCACCAGCGTCGTGCGCCCGTCGGTGGGGTGCGGCACCCGCCGCACCAACCCGTCGGATTCCAGCCGGCGGATCGCGTGGGTCACGCTGGTGACGTGCACCTGCAGGCGGTCGGACGCCTTGGTGATCGGCAGCGCCCCGGCGCGGCTGAACGCCAGCAGCCGGAGCAACTCATACCGCGAGAAGCTCAGGTCGTAGGGACGCAACGCGTTCTCGACCCGGGCCAGCAAAATCTGGTGCGCGCGCATCACCGAGGTCACCGCGACCATGCCCGGCGCCACATCGCCCCAGCCGGCACGCTCCCAGTTGGCCCGCGCCGCGGCGATCGGATCCCGTTTGGGCGATCTCGAGGCGGTCACACCCTCTTTCTTACCGCGTCTACAACGAACGCTGCAGCAGAACCTGCCCGTTGTCGGCGGAAACCACCTGCACGGCGGCGATCTGGTCGACCGGAGTCGAGATGCTGCCGGCCGGCGTCGCGGTCTGCCCGGGGACGGCCACCCAGGTCGCCAGCCGGGTCTGGCGGCCGTCGCGGCCCACCACCACCATCGCCAGCGTGTCGTGGTGCGCGGTCAGCGGGGCCAGGCACACGCAGTCAAGGTTGATCGACGTCCCCCAGTGCCGGCCGCTGACCCGCACCGTCGAGGTGAGCAGGGTGGTGCCGACCTGCGCCATCGGCTGCGACGACGCACTCACCTGCTGCGGGGGCGCCGCCGAATGACCGTGCACGCCGCCGAGCACGCCGACCCCCAGCACCACGGCCGCGGCCGAGGCGGCCGCCCAAGTGGCCACGCGCGCGCGGCGGCGCCGAAAGCGCACCGCCGCCAGCAGCGAGGGCAGCAGCGCCGGGGACACCCCCGGGGTCGCCATCGGACCCGACTCGCCGAGCGTGGCCACCTCCTCGCGATCCAGCCGGGAAAGCAGGGCCGGCACGCCGCTCAGGTCGGCGACGGCGTCCCGGCACGACCGGCAGCCGGCCATGTGCGCCTCGAATTCGCGGCGTTCGGTGGCGCACAGCGATCCCAGCACGTAGGCGGCATCCCACATCGCGTAGCGGTCACCGGGCGGGCCGATGCCCTCTGGCCGAGCGTTCATCTCATCACTCTCCTTGCTCGTCATGCCTTAGGTTCGTCATGCCTTAGCGGGTGACCCCGAGCTCCTGCAGCGTCAGCCGCAGCGTCCGCACCGCGTAGTGCAGGCGCGACTTCACTGTTCCCTCGGCGATCTGCAGGTCCGCGGCGATCTGCGCCGTCGTCCAGCCGCGGTAGTACGACCTTTCGATCACGGCCCGATGCTCGACCGAAAGCTGGGCCACCGCGTCGGCGATCAACAACCGGTCCAGCGCCGCGTTCACCTCGTCGGGCGTCGACTGCTCGGGCGCTCCGACCTCGTCGGTCGAGGCGACCACGTGGCGGAACCGGGCGCTGCGCCGGTCGTCGATGATCATGTTGCGGGCGACGGTGAACATCCAGGCCCGCGCCGAGCGGTCGGCATCCCCGATGATCTCCGGATGCTGCCACGCCCGCAACAGGGTTTCCTGCACGACGTCCTCGGCGTGGCTCGCGTCCCCGGTCAGCCGCAGCGCGTAGCGCCACAGCACCGCGGCGTGCTCGTCGTAGATCGCCCTCATCAGCGCGGCCTCGGCCGCCGCCGCCCCGGTGCCAGCAACCCGAGCCACTCGATCACCTCCGCTCGGTGAAACGAGCCGACGGAGCGGTTAGTTCACGCGGATCTCACCCAGGCAACGTCAGGATGCGTGGCCCGTCGTCCGTGACGGCGACCGTGTGCTCCCAGTGCGCCGCGCGGGAGCCGTCGGAGGTGGTCACCGTCCACTCGTCGTCGAGCACCACCGTCTTGCCCGTGCCGAGCGTGAGCATCGGTTCGATGGCCAGGACCGAACCGGCCGCCAGCAACGGACCCCGGCCGGGGGCGCCCTCGTTGGGCAGGAACGGGTCCATGTGCATCTGCCGGCCGATGCCGTGGCCCCCGTAGCCCTCCACGATGCCGAACCGGCGCCCGTAGCGACGCTCGGCCGCGCGGGTGCCCGTCTCGATCGCGTGGGCGACGTCGGTGAGCCGGTTGCCGACGACCATCGCCGCGATCCCGGCCTCCAGCGATTCCCGGGTCGCCGCCGAGAGTGCCTCGTCGGCGGGCCGCAGCGGGCCCACCCCGAAGGTGATCGCGGCGTCCCCGTGCCAGCCGGCCAGCACCGCCCCGCAGTCGATGGACACCAGGTCCCCGGGGGCCAGGACTTCGGCGGCCGACGGGATGCCGTGAACGACCCGGTCGTTGACCGACGCGCAGATCGACGCCGGATAGCCGTGGTAGCCCAGGAACGACGGCGTCGCCCCGGCGTCGCGGATCACCGAGTCGGCGATCTCGTCGAGGCTCAGCGTCGACGCCCCGGGCACCGCCGCCGCACGGACGGCGTTCAGGGCGGCGGCGACGACGGCGCCGGCCGCGGCCATCGCGTCCAGCTCGGCGGCGCTGCGCTGCGGCACCACCCGGCGACTGCGCAGTCGTGCCAGCGGTGTCATGGTTCCTCGCCCGGGGTCGCTATTTGCCGAGGGCTTGCAGCGCGCGGGCGAACACCTCGTCCATCGAGCCGACGGCGTCGACGGTCTTGAGTTGGTCGCGGTAGTACTCCAGCAGCGGCGCGGTTTCCTCGCGGTACACCTTCATCCGGTTGAGGATGACGTCGTCGGTGTCGTCGGCGCGGCCGCGCGCCTTGAGCCGCTGCAGCAACTCGTCCTGCGACACCCGGAACTCGAGCACCGCGTCGATGTCGGTGGCGCGCCGTTCGAGCATCTCGTGCAGCGCCTTGGCCTGCTCGAGCGAGCGCGGATACCCGTCCAGGATGAACCCGTCGGCGGCGTCCGGGTCGTCGAGCCGGTTGTCGACGAGCTGGTTGGTCAGCTCGGCGGGCACCAGGTCGCCGGCGTCCAGGTAGCGCTTGGCCTCCAGCCCGAGTTCGGTGCCCTCGCCGATGTTGCGCCGGAACAGGTCGCCGGTCGAGATCTGCGGGATACCCAGCTTCTGAGCGAGCTTCTCGGCCTGCGTGCCCTTGCCCGCCCCCGGCGGCCCCAGCAAAACGAGTCTCACTTGAGGAACCCTTCGTAGTTGCGCTGCATGAGCTGACTCTCGATTTGTTT
>NZ_JBYCLG010000195.1:0-9230 GCF_057473785.1 Mycobacterium sp. TH-M103 | reverse complement strand
AAACAAAAACTCCTCGCGAACGAGGTGAATTCAAATCAGAGATACCTGACAAGACACCAAAATCTGGCGTCAAAAAACGACCATACCCACACACGGGGCGTGTAAGTATGGTCAAAAAACAACAACAAACAAAAACACCAAACACACTATTGAGTTCTCAAACAACACTCTTGCTTTTGTCACCCGCTCTGGGGCAACCCTGCCAGCTTAATACAAACTTGGCTTTGGAGTCAAGCCCCAGTTTTTAGGCCTTTTCAAGTGGCCCCCTTCGGGGCGGGCCGCGCCAGGTTAGTACAGATCCAGCAGGAGGGTCAAGCCCGGTTTTGGCCAACTTCGTTCTCTGGCCGCACCTTTGGGCGCTGACTCGGACTACTGTACCCGCTCGATCTCCGCTCCCAAAATCTGCAGGTTTTCCACGAACAATGGGTAGCCGCGGTCGATGTGGAAGACGTCGTGCACCTCGGTATCGCCGTCGGCCACCAGCCCCGCCAACACCAGGCCGGCGCCGGCGCGAATGTCCGAACACCACACCGGCGCGCTGGAAAGCTGCGGGAGACCCCGGACCACCGCGTGATGGCCGTCGGTACGGGCATCGGCACCGAGCCGGATCATCTCCTCGACGAAGCGGAAGCGTGCCTCGAAGACGTTCTCGGTGATCATCGACGTGCCGTCTGCGATCGACGCCAGCGCGATGGCCATCGGCTGCAGATCGGTCGGAAAACCCGGAAACGGCAATGTCGCAACGTTGATGGCCTTGGGACGTTCGTACTGGGCTACCCGGAAGCTGTCCTCGGTCTGGGTCACGGTGGCGCCGGCGTCGTGCAGCTTGTGCAGCACCAGCTGCAGGTGGGCGGGGTCGACCCCGGTCACCGAGATGTCACCGCGGGTCATCGCCGCGGCGATACCCCAGGTCGCCGCAACGATGCGGTCCCCGATGACCCGGTGTTCGGTCGGGTACAGCCGTGGGACGCCGGTGATCGTCATCGTCGGCGAGCCCGCACCCTCGACCTGAGCCCCCATCTGGTTCAGCATCGTGCACAGATCGACCACGTCGGGCTCCCGCGCCGCGTTGTGGATCGTGGTCACACCGTCGGCCACCACCGCGGCCATCAAGATGTTCTCGGTCGCCCCCACCGACGGGAACTCCAGCTGAATCTCCGCGCCGCGCAACGTCTCCGCCTGCGCGACCACGCAACCGTGCTCGATGTTGCACTGCGCGCCCAGCTGGCGCAGACCGGCCTGATGCATGTCTAGCGGACGGGATCCGATCGCATCACCGCCTGGCAGGGCGACCCTGGCCCGCTTGCAGCGGCCCACCAGCGGTCCCAACACACAGACCGACGCCCGGAACTGGCGCACCGCCGCGAAGTCGGCATCGTATTTCGGCTCGTCGGGGGACGTGATGCGGGCGACGTCACCGTCGAGTTCGACGGTGGCACCCAGACCGCGCAGCACCTCCGCCATCAACGGCACGTCGAGGATGTCGGGGCAGTTGGTGATGGTGCTGGTGCCCTCGGCCAACAGCGTCGCGGCCATGAGCTTGAGCACGCTGTTCTTGGCACCGCCGACTGCGACCTTGCCGGACAACCGGTTGCCACCGGTCACCACGAATCGCTCAGCCACCCGCGTCAGTCTAGTGAAGCCCTATCGGCTTGTCAGTCAGCCCGCTTGACGACGATGCGCTCCGTGGTGCGGAGTGCGGTGGGGTCAAGCCGTCGAGCCGAGCGGTCGGGCCGCGGTACGGTTTGGTCATGGCGATACACCTGACCCGCATATATACCCGGACCGGCGACGACGGAACGACCGGGTTGAGCGACTTCTCGCGGGTCTCGAAGAACGACCCGCGCCTGGTGGCATACGCAGACTGCGACGAGGCCAACTCCGCGATCGGTGTCGCCCTCGCACTCGGCCGGCCCGGCCAGGAAATCTCCGGCGTGCTGCGCCAGATCCAGAACGACCTGTTCGACGCCGGCGCGGACCTGTCCACGCCGGTGGTGGAAAACCCCGAATACCCGCCGCTGCGGGTCACTCAGCCCTACATCGATCGGCTCGAAAAGTGGTGTGACACATATAACGATGCGCTGCCGGCGCTGAACTCCTTTGTGCTGCCGGGTGGTTCGCCGCTGTCCGCGCTGTTGCACGTCGCGCGCACCGTCGTACGCCGGGCCGAGCGCTCGGCGTGGGCCGCCGTGGATGCCGATCGCGAGGCCGTCAGCATCGTGCCGGCGCAATACCTCAACCGGTTGTCCGACCTGCTGTTCATCCTGGCACGGGTGACCAATGACGGCGATGACGTCCTCTGGAAGCCCGGCGGTGGCGCACCGGCACCGGGCTGACCGAAAGACTAGACGCTGCGCCGCCGGGCGCGGGGCGACGGCCGGGACTCCAGCCAGGACAGGAATGCGGTCAAAGCCCCCTTGTCCAGGGCGATCTCGTATCCCGACCTGCGGTCCTGGGTCGTGTCGCGCAATTCCAGCACGACGATCTCGTTGGTCATGATGTCGAATTCGTCGCCCCGCGGCGCACGCCGCCCCACGATCTCCACGCCGCGCCGGCTGAGCCGCCGGTCCGGCCACAACCTCAGACTGGACAGCCGGTAGAACGCGGCTTCGCCGCCGCGGTAACGGATCACACCGTGCCGCCAGCCATGGCCGCCGACTGCGGGAATGTCCCGCATGATCGCCGCGGTGCCGCCTTGGCGCAGCTTCCACAACCGGTAGCTCAAGGCGAGAACGGCCGCGCCCAGCGCGACGATGAGCGCGACCATGAGACCCATGGGCGCGCTCATCAGCGCCTAGTCGATCGCGCCGACGGCACGCAATCTCGCGCGACCCCGTGCGGCGATACGCGGATCGTCGGACTCGGAATCCTCCCTGGCGGAGCTCTCGTCGATCTCCGATTCGATCGCCGCGGATTCGGCCAGGATGCTGATGCTCTCCTCGGTGACCGACAAGAATCCGCCATCCACCGCGATCCGCAGGTCGTCTTGGCCCTCCCGTTCGACGCGCACCATGGCGTCATCGACCAACTGAGCCACCAGCGGGATGTGATGGGGCAGGATGCCGATTTCGCCGACGGTGGTGCGGGTGAACAGGAAGGTGGCCTCCCCAGACCAGATCTTCCGGTCCACGGCGACTATCTCGACGTTCAATCCCGCCATCTCACACCGCCTTTCGCCCTGATTCCGGCCCGGATTCCGATCACAGCTTGGCGCCGAGGCTCTCGGCCTTCTTGGCCAGGTCGTCAAGACCGCCGATCAGGAAGAACGCCTGCTCGGGCACGTGGTCGAACTCGCCCTTGGTCAGCCGGTCGAACGCCTCGATGGTCTCCTTCAGCGGCACCGTCGAACCCGGCTGTCCGGTGAACTGCTCGGCGGCCATCATGTTCTGGGAGAGGAAACGCTCGATGCGCCGGGCTCGGTTCACCAACTGCTTGTCCTCCTCGGACAGCTCGTCGATGCCGAGGATGGCGATGATGTCCTGAAGGTCCTTGTAGCGCTGCAGGACCCGGATGACCTCCTGCGCCACGCGGTAGTGCTCCTCGCCGACGACGCCGGGGTCGAGGATCGTCGAGCTGGAGGCCAGCGGGTCCACCGCGGGGAAGATGCCCTTGGAGAAGACCGAACGGGACAACTCGGTGGTGGCGTCCAGGTGCGCGAACGTCGTGGCCGGCGCCGGGTCGGTGTAGTCGTCGGCGGGCACGTAGACCGCCTGCATCGACGTGATCGAACGCCCTCGCGTCGAGGTGATGCGCTCCTGCAGCTCACCCATCTCGTCGGCCAGCGTGGGCTGGTACCCCACCGCCGACGGCATGCGACCGAGCAGCGTCGACACCTCGGAACCGGCCTGGGTGAACCGGAAGATGTTGTCGATGAACAGCAGCACGTCCTGGCCGGCCTCGTCGCGGAACCACTCGGCCATGGTCAGGGCGGACAGCGCCACCCGCATACGGGTGCCGGGCGGTTCGTCCATCTGGCCGAACACGAGCGCGGTGTCCTTGAGCACGTTGGCTTCCTGCAGCTCCACCCACAGGTCGTTGCCCTCGCGCGTGCGCTCGCCCACACCGGCGAACACCGAGGTGCCGCCGAAGTTCCGGGCGATGCGGTTGATCATCTCCTGGATAAGCACCGTCTTGCCCACGCCCGCACCGCCGAAGAGCGCGATCTTGCCGCCACGCACGTACGGGGTCAGCAGGTCGACGACCTTCAGACCGGTCTCGAGCATCTCGGTGCGCGGTTCGAGCTCCTCGAAGGCCGGGGGCTTGCGGTGAATCGACCAGTGCTCGAAGTCTTCCCCGTATCCCGGCTTGTCCAGGCAGTAGCCCAGCGCGTCGAAGACGTGGCCCTTGACTTCCTGACCGACCGGTACAGAAATCGGTTTGCCGGTGTCGGTGACCTCGACCCCGCGCACCAGGCCGTCGGTGGGCTGCAGCGAGATCGTGCGCACGAGATTGTCGCCCAGGTGCTGAGCGACCTCGAGCGTCAGGGTCTTGGCGAGGGACTCGAAGGTGATCTCGGCGTGCAGGGCGTTGAACAGCTCCGGCACCGAGCCCCGGGGAAACTCGACGTCGACCACCGGGCCTGTGACGCGTACGACGCGTCCGTTGGTGTCGGTGTCGGCCTTGCCGGCCTTTTCGGCAGTAGCACTCATATCTTCTTCGCTTCCTTTGGTGCCTACTTGGCGGCGTCGGCGAGCGCGTTTGCGCCACCGACGATTTCGCTGATTTCCTGGGTGATCTGGGCCTGCCGTTCGCGGTTGGCCTCCAGCGTCAGGGCCTTGATGAGGTCGTCGGCGTTGTCGGTGGCCGACTTCATCGCGCGCTGGCGCGACGCCAACTCGGATGCCGCCGACTCCAGGAGCGCCGCGTACACGCGGGTGGTCAGGTACCGCGGCAGCAGCGCCTCGAAAAGCGTTGTCGCGTCAGGCTCGAACGAGTACAGGGTGTGCAGCTGGGGTTCTTCCTCGACGTACTCCACCACCATCGGGGCGATCCGGTGCACCACCGCCGACTGCGACAGCATCGACTTGAACTCGGTGTAGACGACGTGCAGTTCGTCGACGCCCTCGGTGTCGGGCTGCCGGTTCTCGGCCTCACCGCCGGCGCCGAGCATGAACGCCTCGACCAGCGTCGAGGCGATCTCCGCGGCATTCTCGTAGGTCGGCTGCTCGGAGAAGCCGGTCCACGACTCGGTGATATCCCAGTTGCGGAAGCTGTAGTAATTCAGCGCCTTACGGCCCACGACGTAGGGCACCGGGGTCTTGCCTTCCGCCCGCAGCAACGAGAAGAGCTCCTCGGCGCGCCGGAAGATGCTGGCGTTGTAGGCCCCGCACAGGCCGCGGTCCGACGACACCACCAGCACGCCGGCCCGTTTCGGTTCGGGTCGCTCGACGAGCAACGGGTGGTCCAAAGCGGCTTCGGCGGCCAGGGTGGTCAGCATCCGGGTGATCTCAAAGGCGTAAGGCCGGGCGGATTCCAACCGCGCCTGCGCCTTACCGATGCGCGACGTCGCGATCAGCTCCTGGGCTTTGGTGATCTTCTTGATCGACCCCGCCGACCGGATGCGACCGCGTAGCTCACGAAGTGTGGCGGCCATCTTTGGTTACTTCTTTTCCTTCTTGGGGGCGGGCTTGTGGACTTCCACCGATTCCTTGCCCACCTTCTCCTCGTCGAGGGCCTCGACGTGCTCGTCGGGCACGACCGAACCGCCGCCGGTGGCCGCGAAGCCCTTCTTGAACTTGCCGATCACCTCGGTGAGGGCCTTTTCGGTGTCCTCGTCGAGCTTCTGGCTGTCGCGGATGGTGGCCAGGATCTTCTCCTCGGAGGCCCGGATGTGGTCCAGCAACTCGGTTTCGAACCGCCTGATGTCCTCCACCGGCACCGAGTCCAGGTGACCACCGGTGCCCAGGAAGATCGACACCACCTGCTCCTCGACGGGCATCGGCTGGTACTGCGGTTGCTTGAGTAGCTCGACCAGCCGCTCACCGCGCGCCAGCTGCGCCTTGGACGTGGCGTCCAGGTCGGAGGCGAACGCGGCGAAGGACTCCAGCTCGCGGTACTGCGACAGGTCCAGACGCAGGGAGCCGGCAACCTCTTTCATCGCCTTGATCTGCGCGGCGCCACCGACCCGGGACACCGACACACCAACGTTGATCGCCGGCCGGACGCCCTGGTTGAACAGGTCGGACTCCAAGAAGCACTGGCCGTCGGTGATCGAGATGACGTTGGTGGGGATGTAGGCCGAGATGTCGTTGGCCTTGGTCTCGATGATCGGCAACCCGGTCAGCGAGCCGCCGCCGAGCTCGTCGGAGAGCTTGGCGCAGCGCTCCAGCAGCCGCGAGTGCAGGTAGAACACGTCGCCGGGGTAGGCCTCGCGGCCGGGCGGACGGCGCAGCAGCAGCGAGATCGCGCGGTAGGCCTCGGCCTGCTTGCTCAGGTCGTCGAAGACGATCAGGACGTGCTTGCCGTCGTACATCCAGTGCTGCGCGATCGCCGAACCGGTGTAGGGCGCAAGCCATTTGAAGCCCGCCGAATCCGAGGCCGGCGCCGCGACGATGGTGGTGTAGTCCATCGCGCCGCCTTCCTCCAGGGCGCGGCGCACCGAAGCGATCGTGGTGCCCTTCTGCCCGATGGCGACGTAGACGCAGCGCACCTGCTTGTTCTCGTCACCGGTCTCCCAGTTCTTGCGCTGGTTGAGGATGGTGTCGACGCAGACGGCGGTCTTCCCGGTCTTGCGGTCGCCGATGATCAGCTGGCGCTGGCCGCGGCCGATCGGCGTCATCGCGTCGATGGCCTTGATGCCGGTCTGCAGCGGCTCTTTCACGCTCTGGCGCTGCACCACCGAGGGCGCCTGAAGCTCGAGCGCACGCCGCACGTCGGTCTCGATGTCGCCACGGCCGTCGATCGGCTCGCCGAGCGGGTTGACGACGCGACCCAGGAACGCGTCCCCGACGGGGACCGACAGGACCTCGCCGGTGCGCTTGACCTGTTGGCCTTGCTGGATCTTCTCGAAGTCACCCAGGATCACCGCGCCGACGCTGTGCTCGTCGAGGTTCAGCGCGACGCCGAGGACGCCGCCGGGGAACTCGAGCAGTTCCTGGGTCATGACGGACGGCAGACCTTCGACGTGGGCGATGCCATCCCCGGCGTCGACGACGGTGCCGACCTCCTCGCGGGAGGTGTCGGAGGTGAAAGAGCCTACGTACTCTTCGATGGCGCCCTGAATGTCGTCAGCGGAGATTGTCAACTCGGCCATGGCTTTTCGTCTTTCTACTTCTATTCGCGTGGGTCTTCGATGGGTCTGTGGTGACTACTTCGTGTTCAGTCGGGCAACTGGGCCTCGGCTGCGGCCAGGCGCGAGGAGAGCGACCCGTCGATCACCTCGTCGGCCACCGCGATCAACAGCCCGCCCAGCAGCGCCGGGTCCACCTGCAGCTGCACGGCCACCGGATGCCCGTAGATGCGGCCGAGCACCTCGGTGAGACGGGTGCGCTGGGCGTCGCTGAGCTCGGCCGCCGCGCCGACTTCCGCGACGACTTCGCCGCGGCGAGCCACCGCGACTTCCGCGAGGAACTGCATGGCCTCCTCGGCCGGCTGACCTCTGAGCAGCTCAACGGTGTGGGCCAGCAGCGCAAACACGATCGGGTTGACGCTGCCGCCCGCGCCGCCGAGCACGTTGCGCAGCAACTCCACTCGTTTCTCGGCCGGAACGACGTAGTCGCCCAGCAGGATGCCCAGGCGCGGCTGCGCGTCGAGGACCCGGGAGAAACGGAACAACTGGTCTTCGACTTCGCCGACCGTGTCCTCACGTTCGGCGACCTCCAGCAAGGCTTGCCGTGACAGGTGCTCGAGGGCGTCGATCAGGTCCGAGGCGGCCGACCAGCGCTCGCAGACCGCCGCGCGCACCACGCCCAGGGTGGTGTCGCCGACCTTGCCGGACAGCAGCCGTTCCATCAACCGCACCCGCGGTGCCGAGTCTTCGGCCGGCACGGTGAGGTAACGGGTGACCACCATTTCGCTGTCGAGCATCTTGGCCACCGCCACGAGCTCGTCGGACAGCGCCGTCAGCCCGTCCTTGTCGAGATCCTTGGCTACGGCGCCGAACCGGTCCAACAGGTCCCGCAGCGCCAGCCGGCTGGCCGAGCGCATCTTGGCCAGTAGCGGGTACTGGACGTCGGCGGAGGCTGGGGCCATGGCATCGAGCTCGTCGAGGAACCGGTCCACGGTGGCCGACTGCTGCGCGGCGTCGGCGACGTAGTTACGCACCAGTTCCCCTGCGCCGCGGACGGATTCGTGGCCGAGCTCCAGTCGGAGCTGGCGGGCCAGCTGCGTCCGCAGCAGCTCGACCTGGCGGGTACCCTGCCCCGTGATGCGCTCGGCCTCCACCTCGGCCTGAACCCGAAACTGCTCGGTGATGCGTTTCGCGTCCGCCTGAGCCTCTTCGACGACCCTCTTCGACTCCGACTCGGCGTCTTCCACCGCCTTGCTGTGGGCGTTGCTGGCCTCGCTTAGGCGATCGGCGGCCGTGGCGGCGTCGCTCAGTTGCTGGCGCACCACTTTCTGCCTGGTGGCCATCAAATTGCGCACCGGCGGTACGACATAGCGCACCACCATAAACACGATGACCGCGAACCCGACCAACTGTCCGATGAACGTCGACATGGGGGGTTACCGTCCGGACGACGCGGTCGGGGTGGTGACCGGGCCGACGTCGACGCCCAGGATTCGACTGGCCAACGTCGCCGACATGCCTGCCACGTTGGAGCGCAGATCCAGTTCCACGGCGTCCCTTTCCCGCTTCAATTGCTCTGCGGCCGTTTGCAACGTCGCCATCACCTGCTGCTCGGCACGGGCTCGCGCCTCCTCGACCACCTTACGACCCTCGGCCCTGGCGCTGTCGCGGTGCGACGACGCCTCGATCCGGGCTTTGGTCATGACTTCGTCGTAATCGGCCTGGGCGGCCTCGAACTGCTCGTTCGCCTTCTTGTTGTCGGCGAGGGTCTTGGCGACCATCGCGTGGCGCTCGCGCAACACCTTCAGGATCGGCGGTACCACAAACGTGCCGATGATGGCGAGGACGATCAGGAAGATGGCGAGTACGAAGAAAAAGGTGCCGTTGGGGATGAGGAAGTTGTTGGTCTTCCCTTCCTCCGCTGCCTGGCCGGCGGCCAGAACGAGAGTGCTTGCGTCGCCCATCACAGCGAATTAGGTGCCGACCGGGGTAGCGAAGACGA
>NZ_JBYCLG010000194.1:0-4327 GCF_057473785.1 Mycobacterium sp. TH-M103 | reverse complement strand
GGCCGCCGAACGGGAGGACTGCTACTTGTTCATCGCCTCGCCGGCGCTGTGCACCACGCTGCGGATGAACTCGATCCGCGCGGTGCCCAGCTCCTCGGCCAGGTTCAGGGCGGCGTCGATGACGGTCTTGCGCCGCGACTGCTCGGGCAGCACCGGGCTGATCTGGTCCACGAACCTGCGGACCGCGTCGATGGCCTGCTTGCGGCCGGCCTCGAGCGATTCCAGCACGTCGTCGGAAACCTCGGCCCAGCGCGGTTCGGACTTCTCCGGGGTCTGTGTCATGTCGAACTCCGCAACGGTCCAATACTCCTGGCTGCCGGCGCCGTTGCCGCAGCGGACTTCAGCTTTGCTGCCGACGGCTCCGACGCTACGACCGCCGGCTGGCCGGCACGAGTGACAAAAGTCCTCTGGCAGGCGTGGCTCGTCGCACGTCGCCGTCGCGGTCCCACCTCTGGCAGGCAGGGACTTTCGCGGCTGCAGGCGGGACGTAAGACCCTAACCCGGTCTCCGCAGGTGCCGTTAGCTTTGCCGCATGGCTCTACCCGGCGCCGTCGCACCGCTCACGCACACGGGCATGTATCTGGCCCAGTCGTGGCGCGACTTCTTCGGTCCGGCCTCCGACGAGCTGCCGATCGCGCGCCCCACGCCAGCCCTGACCGCGCAGGCGTTTCGGGACGAGATCGTGCTGATGGGCCTGCGGGCCCGCCGCCCGGTCAGCAAACCGCAGGTTTTCGAGCGCATCACCGGCGAGGTGGCCGCGGGGCTGGAGTTCTACGGTGCCAAGGGGTGGTTGGAGAAGCCGAAGGGCTTCTTCGCCAAACCACCTCCGCTGTCCGACGTCACGGTGCGAAAGGTCAAGGACCGCAGGAGATCCTTCTATCGCCTCTATTTCGACAGCGGATACGCACCGCGGGCCGGCGAACCGGGTGCGCAGCGCTGGGCGGGGTACACGGCGAACGACCGCGAGTACGCGCTGCTGCTGCGCCACCCCGAACCCCGGCCCTGGCTGGTGTGCGTGCACGGCACCGAGATGGGCCGCGCCCCACTCGATCTGGCCCTGTTCCGATCCTGGAAACTGCACGACGAGCTCGGCCTGAACGTCGTGATGCCCGTCCTTCCGATGCACGGTCCCCGGGCGCGCGGCCTGCCGAAGGGCGCGGTCTTCCCAGGGGAGGACGTGCTCGACAACGTGCACGCGACGGCGCAGGCGGTCTCCGACATCCGCCGGCTTTTGTCCTGGATCCGGATGCAGGAGCCCGACTCGCCGATCGGGCTGAACAGCCTCTCGCTCGGCGGCTACATCGCGTCGCTGGCCGCCAGCCTCGAAAAGGGGCTCACCTGCGCGATTCTGGGGGTCCCTGTGGCCAATCTGGTCGAGGTGCTGGGGCGCCACTCCGGCTTGAGCAAGGATGATCCGCGCTGCCGCACCATGGAGATGGCTGCCCCCATCGGCCGGATGACCTCACCCCTGTCGCTCACTCCGCTGGTGCCCAAGCCGGGCCGGTTCATCTACGCGGGAGTCGCCGACCGGGTCGTGCATCCCCGCGAGCAGGTGGTCCGGCTGTGGGAACACTGGGGCAAGCCCGAAATCGTCTGGTACCCGGGCGGTCACACCGGATTCTTCCGTTCGCGTCCGGTGCAGCGGTTCGTCTGGGACGCGCTGCGGCAGTCGGGGCTGCTGGACGGTCCGTCGACGCGGCGCCGACGCCCCGCCTAGCCGCCGGGCCCGAAGAATGACTCCACTCGATCCACTGGCCGCGGCGATGATGACCGCCGAGGTGGTGTCCAACCCGATGCACGCAGGTGTCGTGCTGATCCTGTCGCCCCCGGCCGAAGCCGGCCCCGGCTACGTCGACGGGCTGCATCGCGAGGGTCTGGCCATGAACCACCCGGTCGATCCGAGGCTTCGCCGATACCCGCACCGCGGCGTGGACACCGGTGGCCTGTGGGTGTGGCGCGCCGTCGAGGTCATCGACATGGGCCGGCATCTGCAGCGCCGCACCGTTTCCGGTGGCTGCGACGAGTTCTGGCGGCTGATCGGCGAACTGCACGCCGAACGCCTCGATCGGTCCGGACCGATGTGGATGTCCTACCTGATCGACGGCCTCCCCGGGGGGCGGTTCGCGTTCTACATCAAGGTGCATCACGCCGTGATCGACGGTGTGGCCGGCCTCCAGATGATCGCCGACGCGCTGAGTGCCGACGCGCAACGCCGGTCGATGCCGCACTTCTACGCGGATCGCCGTCCCGAAACCCCGCCGCGCCCGGGGCCCGGACTGCTGCCTCGCGTGACCGCACCGGTTCGGTCGTTGGCCGGCGCGGCTGCGTCGGGGGCCGCGCTGATCGGCGGCGTGCTCGGCGGCGAACTGTCGGCCGTGTTCGACAGCCTGGTCGGACACACCACCGTGCTACCCTTCGGGGCGCCCTACACCCGCTTCAACGGCCGCCTCGGCCCGCAGCGCGCCGTCTCCGCGGCCACCTGGCCCAGGGATCGGATCCGGGCGGTCCAGCAGGCGGCGGGGGTGACGGGTAACGACGTGGTGACCGCCCTGGTGGCCGGGGCAGTGCGCCGCTGGCTGGGTGACCGCGGCGAACTGCCGGGGCGCTCGCTGGTGGCGGCCTGCCCGATCACGGTGCGCGACCATGGCGGTGCTGCGGCAGATGACCGGCACGGCAACAGGTTCGGCCTCTGGCCGTGTCCGCTGGGGACCGACGTCGAGGACCCGGTGGCACGCCTGGCGTTGATCAGCCGGTCGATGGCGGAGGGGAAGCGCTGGGTGGCCAAGCGCGGCGCGGCCGCGTCGCTGCTGACGACGGCGGGCAGCATCGCCGCCACGGTGGTCCCGCCGCTGTTGCCGCTCACCCAGAAGCTTCGCACCGGGTTCAACCTGCCCATCTCGCACGTTCCCGGACCTGAGTGCGAAACGTATTGGAACGGAGCACATGTCGAGGAGATTTACCCGGTCTCGACGGTTTTCGACGGGTTGGGGCTCAACGTGACGACGTGCTCGTACGCCGGGCGGATCGGGTTCGGCTACGCAGCCGGCCGCGACGTGGTCCCCGACGTCGAGGCGTTGATCCCGATGACCGAAGGGTCGCTGGCCGAACTCGAATCCGGCCTGGGTGTGGGCGCCTGACCCCTGTCTGGTTGGCGACGCGGTGGCTTTGCCTGGTGCCCGCCGGCTTCCGCGAGAGGGCGCGGGTGACCAGGCGCGCGACCCCGAGTTCGATGCCGCTGGCGAGCTCGTCGACGTCGGGGACGGCGTCGTAGTCGGCGGTGATGCCGAACGCCAGTTCGTCGACATAGCTGAGCATGCTGATGACGGTGCATCGAGATCGGCGGCACCGGCAGCAGCTGCTCGACCGGGTGACCCAGCACCTGGAGCCGCTGGCGCGGGCCCGGCACGTTTGTTGCCGGCGTGACGATGCTGCACTGCGGCAGCCGCGTCAGCAGCCGAACCATCCACGCGCTGACCACGAAGGGGACGTAATCGGTCAATGCCACAAAGGCATTCGCCGCCTCGCGCTCACCGCCGCCCTTGATCCTGTCCAGCCGGGTGTGCGCCAGCTGCAACCGTGTGAGCGGGTCTTGCTGCTCGACCGGCAACGAGGGCAACATCGCCGATACCCGGATGTCGGTGCGGTTCATCGCATCCGGAGTGCGCACCGAAACCGGGATCAGCGTGCGCAGCGAGTTGCGCCTCGGCTTATTGCCGCGCCGCAGCAGCGTGGTGCGAAAAGCTGTCGGTGATCGCCGCGAGCGCCACGTCGTTGAGGGTCACGCCGAACGTGTGGCACACCGTCTCGACGTCCTTGAGCGACACGCGGGCCGCGCTGTAGCGCCGCATGCCCGCCAGCGAGCCGTGCAGCGAGGATCCCGCCGCCGGGGTGAGCAGGCCGGTGACGAATTGTGCTGCGCCCAGGGCGGTGTGGGTGAGCGCATTGTCGTCGACCCATTCCGGCGCCGCGAGCTCGAACGGGTGCTTGTGCACCCGCTGCCGGAAGCGTGGGACGTCGCGGATCCGTTCGGCCAGCGTCGCGGCCAGCGTTAGCTGTTCCATTGCCGGTCATCTTCGATCCACGAATGATCGGCATCACTATCCGTCGCGCGGGGCGCGGGTCGATAGTGCCGTTAGTCCCCAAGCGGTGCGGCCGGCCTCTCCGACGGCTTCGCGACGCGGCGCGCCGGCGCGCCGACGCCCACGTGGGTCATGATGTGGTCCAGGACCAGATCGGACAGATCGCCGTCGTCGGCGACCCGGGCCAGGCCGCGCCGCCGCAGGAACGTATCGAGGCGTCGATCGGGCGACCAGTCGGCGTAGACGGG
>NZ_JBYCLG010000193.1:0-3582 GCF_057473785.1 Mycobacterium sp. TH-M103 | reverse complement strand
GCGTCGTCGGCCAGGGATCCGGCACCCAACTCCACCCGGTGCCTCGTCAACGGCCGGTCGTTGCGGTCGGCGCACAGCGCTCCCGACCAGAATCCTTCCCGTTCACCGAATCTGCCGATCTGGACCCGCTCACGCAGCCGGATCGATCCCTGGTCGTGCAGCCGCAGCGAAATGCCGGACAGGTGACGCGCGTCGGCGGCGACGACCGTCGGCTCGACGTCGACGTCCAGGTCACCGGCCACCTCCAGCGCCCACCGGGAATGTGAGGTCGGGGTCGCCGGCCCCGGCAGCGCGACGGTGGCCGCGGCACTGCGGATCTTCAGCCGCGCTCCCGGCTCGACGACCACGCGGATGTCGACGGCATCGCCGCCCAGCGGGGTGGCGGCTGTGGACACCAGGTGCACCGTGTCCGGTGTGGTGCAGCGCGCGGTAACACCACCGCCCCGGCATTCGATGCGCGGCAACCGCTTCGGGAACGCGACCAGCAGGAGCTCGGAGCGCATCAGAGGCCGGCCGCCTCGCGCAGTTGGGTCCGGACCCACGCCAGCACGCCGGTCGCGGCCGGGTCCTCGGTCAGGGACTGCAACACCGTCGGACGGCCCTCGCGCACCGCGTCGGCGTCGCGTGCCATCACCTCCAGGCTGGCGCCCACCAGCGGTGCCAGGTCGGTCTTGTTGACCACCAACAGGTCCGAGAAGGTCACGCCGGGCCCACCCTTGCGGGGAACCTTGTCGCCGCCGGCGACGTCGACGACGAAGATCTGTACGTCCACCAGTCCCGACGAGAACGTGGCGGTGAGGTTGTCGCCGCCGGACTCGACCAGGATCAGGTCCAGCGCTTCGTGGGCGGCGATCAGATCGTCGATCGCATCGAGGTTCGCGGTGATGTCGTCGCGGATCGCGGTGTGCGGGCAGCCGCCGGTCTGCACGGCCGCGATACGGTCGTCGGGCAGCACCGCGTGCCTGCGCAGGAAGTCGGCGTCCTCGGTGGTGTAGATGTCGTTGGTCACCACCGCCAGCGACAGCTCGTCGCGCAGCTGCCGGCACAGCGCGGCGACCAGTGCCGTCTTGCCCGAGCCGACCGGTCCCCCGATCCCGATGCGCAGCGGCTCGCCGGGGCGGCGGACGCGCCGGGGTCGGTCGACGGCATGAGTGTGGGTGTGGGAATGCTCGGAACTCACTGTCCTATAAGACCTTTCACGATGAGAAAAGGGGCCGCTCGCGTTCGGCGTGCCGCTCTGCGAGCGTATCGAGCAGCGGGTCGGACAAGTCGGCCAGTCCCTTGGCAGCTTCGGCCGCAGTGTGTTCGCAGAGTGGCGCGAGCCGAATCGTGCACGCCGCCACGTCGGCGGGATCCAGCGCCAGCAGCCGCTGCGCGGCCGTCGCCGAGCCGGTCATCGTCGTGTAGACGACGCTCAGCGCCCCATGTTCGGGGCTCAGTCCGCCGGCCGCACCGACCCGGCCCGCGGCGACGGCCAGGTGCGGGTGGGGGCCCAGGACGTCCCAGTCCACATCCGGGAAGACCCGTCGCGCCAACCGCGTCAGCCCCCGGCCCTGGCTGCGCGAGGCCTGCCGGGACGCCGGGGACGGGGTGCGCGCGTCGGCCTCCCGGTCGGCGTCGAGTGGGGTGAGCTCACCGCGGTGAACCGCGGCCGCGATGGACGCGGCGACCAGCCCGTGGCTGCGAATCCTTCTGCGCAGGAAGGCTTCGAGGGTCTCCATGTTGGTCAGCAGGCCGCTGGTGACGGCCTCTTCGACGCCGCCGGAGTGTACGTGCGCGCCGGTAGGCAGCCGCGAGTCCGCCAGGCTCAGTAGCATCGCCAGGGACATCATCGGGCGACGGTCGTTCCCGCGGCATCGGTCGACGGCGGCCGCTCCCGCGGGCTCGGCATGAGGAGGGTGGACATATTCGTCGATCCTGCCACGCCCCGGTGCCAACGCTGCCGACGCCCGGGGGCTCAAGGGTGCGGGATCGGCGGCTGCGCCGGCCCCGCGCCGTCGCCCTGGTCTTGCGGTCGGCCGGTCGCCCCGGATACCAGGTCCGGGCCGATGATGAGCCCGGTATGTGCCGGTCGGCTGCCGCCCCGATGAGCCCGGTCGAGCGGATGGGTGGAGATCAGCGAGGCGACGACGGCCCGTCTCGGCCGTGCGAATAGCTGAGCCGAACAGTCGCGGGTGTCAGAACAGGAAATAACGTTGTGCCATCGGCAGCTCGGCCGGCGGTTGCTCCGGCCAGACCTCGCCGTCGATACGCACGGTGAAGGTGTCCGGGTCGACTTGGATGTCGGGCAGGGCGTCGTTGAGCGGCAGCCGCGCCTTGCCCACGGCGCGCACATCCCGGACCGGCACCAGCGGCCTGGCGACCGCGAGCTTGTCCGCCAGGCCCGCGTCGATGGCCTGGGGCGCGACGAAATGCACGGAGGTCGCCTTCGTGGTGGACGGGGCGGCGCCGAACATCGGCCGCGGTAACACGGGCTGCGGGGTGGGAATGGAGGCGTTCGCGTCGCCCATCGCCGCCCAGGCGATCATGCCGCCCTTGATGACCATGTGCGGGCGCACCCCGAAGAACGCCGGCTCCCACAACACCAGGTCGGCGAGCTTGCCCGGCTCCACCGAACCGATCTCGTGGTCGAGGCCGTGGGCGACCGCCGGGCAGATGGTGTACTTAGCGACGTAGCGGCGCGCCCGGTTGTTGTCGGCGGCTTGACTACCCGAGGGGTCCCCGGGCAGCGCGCCGCGGCGGCGCTTCATCACGTGCGCGGTCTGCCAGGTCCGCATCACCGTCTCGCCGATGCGGCCCATGGCCTGCGAGTCGCTGCCCATGATCGAGATGGCGCCCATGTCGTGCAGAACGTCTTCGGCCGCCATCGTCGACGGCCGGATCCGGCTTTCGGCGAACGCCAGATCTCCGGGCACCGCGGGGTTCAGATGATGGCAGACCATCAGCATGTCCAGGTGCTCGTCGAGGGTGTTCACCGTGTACGGGCGGGTCGGGTTGGTGGAGCTGGGCAGCACATTGGGTTGGCCGGCGACCTTGATGATATCGGGCGCATGGCCACCGCCGGCGCCCTCGGTGTGGTAGGTGTGGATCGAGCGGCCGGCGATCGCGGCCAGGGTGTCCTCGACGAACCCCATCTCGTTGAGTGTGTCGGTGTGCAGCGCCACCTGCACACCGGCGGCGTCGGCGACCGTCAGGCAGGCGTCGATGGCCGCCGGGGTCGATCCCCAGTCTTCGTGTAGTTTGAAACCCGAAGCGCCGCCGCGCAATTGCTCCCACAAGCCCTCGGCGCTGACGGTGTTGCCCTTGCCCAGCAGCGCGAAGTTGACCGGCCAGCCGTCCAGCGCTTCCAGCATGCGGCCCAGGTGCCAGGCGCCCGGGGTGACGGTCGTGGCCTTGCTGCCCTCGGCGGGCCCCGTGCCACCCCCGACGATGGTGGTGACGCCGGAGCCGATCGCCTCGGGCATGAGTTGCGGGCAGATCAGATGTACGTGGCTGTCGATCGCCCCCGCGGTCACGATCAGGCCGTTGCCCCCGATGACCTCGGTGGACGGCCCGACCACCAGGTCCGGGTGCACCCCCGAC
>NZ_JBYCLG010000192.1:0-19129 GCF_057473785.1 Mycobacterium sp. TH-M103 | reverse complement strand
TTCGCCGTTCACGGTGAGGCGGCCGAACGGGCGTTCAGCACCGCCGTGCAGGCTAACCGCCGGCCAGGTGTCGTTCGACGGAGGCGACTTTCGCCGTCATCGCGTCGCCGGCCCCGGCGCGCCAGTCCACCTTGATCACCGTGCTGACCCGGGGGGCGCGGGCGGCCACGGCCTCGACCGCGCGCTGCACGACGCCCATCACCTCTTCCCAGGTATCACCTTCGACCACGGTGAACATCGAATCCGTCTGGTTCGGCAGGCCGGAATCGCGAACCACCCGTACCGCTTCGGCGACGATTTCGCCGACGCTCTCGCCCACGCCCAGCGGGGTCACGGAAAACGCCACGAGCACAGACACCTGACGAGCCTACCCAGCGGGCCTGGCAGCATCGAGGATCGTGCGGATTCTGGTGCAACGGGTCTCCTCGGCGGCGGTGTCGGTCGACGGGCGGGTGGTGAGCGCCATCTCCCCGTCCGGCCAGGGACTGCTCGCCTTCGTCGGCGTCACCCACGGCGACGACGCCGGCAAAGCGCGGCGCCTGGCGGAAAAGCTTTGGAACCTGCGCATTCTCGCTGGTGAGCAGTCCGCCGCTGACGTCGACGCGCCGATCCTGGTGGTCAGTCAGTTCACCCTGTACGCCGACACCGCGAAAGGCCGCCGCCCGTCGTGGAACGCCGCGGCCCCCGGCTCCGTCGCCGAACCGCTGGTGGCGACGTTCGCGGAGGCGTTGGGGCAGTTGGGTGCCCACGTGGCAACCGGGGTCTTCGGCGCGGACATGCAGGTGGATTTGGTCAACGACGGCCCGGTCACGGTGCTTCTCGAGGTTTGACCGTGCCGCTGCGGGTACCTTGGTGACGTCGGGGACTGCGATGGGGAGGACCGAATTGAGCACGACACCTGAGTTCGGGTCGTTGCGTTCCGACGACGACCACTGGGACATCGTCAGCAGCGTGGGTTACACCGCGTTGCTGGTGGCCGGTTGGCGGGCGGTGCACGCCACGAGCCCGCAGCCGTTGGTTCGCGACGAGTACGCGCAGGCATTCATCGCCGCGTCGCAGGACCCGTATCTGGCCGACGTGCTCGCCAACCCGGGGACCTCCGAGGACCAGACGGCCTTTCCCCGCCTCTACGGTGTCCAGACCCGATTCTTCGACGACTTCTTCCTCTCGGCGGGACAAGCGGGCGTGCAGCAGGCGGTGATCGTCGCCGCCGGCCTGGATTCGCGGGCGTACCGGCTCGATTGGCCATCGGGCACAACGGTTTTCGAAATCGATCTGCCCAAGGTGCTGGAGTTCAAGTCCCGGGTGCTGGCTGAGCACGGCGCCGCCCCGAAGGCGCGCCGGGTCGAGGTCGCCGCGGACCTGCGCAGTGAATGGTCCAAGCCGCTGGAGGCGGCCGGCTTCGACGTGGAACGTCCCAGCGCCTGGTCGGTGGAGGGAATTCTGCCCTACCTGACCGACGAGGCCCAGAACACGCTTTTCACCCTGATCAGCGGCCTGAGCGCGCCGGGCAGCCGAGTGGCCGTGGGTGCGTTGGGCACGCGGCTGGATCACGACCAGCTGGAAGGCTTGGAGGCGGCCCACCCGGGAGTCAACATGTCGGGGAGCGTCGATTTCTCGGCGCTGACCTATGAGCCCAAGAGCGACCCGGCCGACTGGCTGTCCTCGCACGGTTGGCGTGTGGAGCCGATCCGCAACACCCTTCAGCTGGAAGCGGCGTACGGGATGATCCCGCCGGAAGTGGACGTCAAGATCGACAGCTTCATGCGGTCGCAGTACATCACGGCGACGCGGTAGGGACTCCTAGGGTGTCAGCAGGATCTTGACGTCGTCGCCGTTGCGGGCGGCCGCGGTCGCATAACCCTTGGCCGCCTCGTCCAGCGGCAGGGTCGTCGTGAAGATGCCGTCCACGTCCAGTCGGCCGGAGGCGAGCAGCGGAATCAATTCCGGCCAGGTCCGCTGCACCGGCGCCGTCGTCATGCGCAGCGTGATGCTGCGGATCAGGCAGCCCAGCGCGTTCAGTGGGAACGGTTGCAGGTCGTGTACTCCGACGACCGAGACGGTGCCGCCGGGCCGGACCGCATTGAGGGCGTCGGTCATCGAGGCATCGGTGGCGACTGCGTCGATCACCGCGTCGGCTCCGCGCCCGCCCGTGGCGGCCAGGATCGCCTCGACCGCTGGCGCCTTGAGCGGTGTCGCCCCCCAGGACGCAGCACGGTCCAGGCGGCCATCGACTCGGTCGACGGCGAAAACCTCCGCGGCGCCTTGGAATAGCGCGCTGCGCAGCGCACACAGCCCGACCGCGCCGAGGCCCATCACCGCCACGGTGCCGCCGAGCGGAATATCGGCCCGCTGCGCGGCCGCCCAGCCGGTGGCGAGGTTGTCGGTCAGCAACAGCGCCTGCTCCGTGCTGAGCGCCTCGGGGATCTTCAGCAGCTGGAAGTCGGCCGCGGGCACGGCCAGCAGATCGGCTTGCGCACCGGCGAGCGCGCCGCCGCCGAAGATCTGAAATCCGTTGTGGCACATCACCGGATCCCGGGTGGCGCAGCCGGGGCACTTGCCGCAGCCGGTCACCGACGACACCATCACCTGGTCGCCGACCTTGACCGTGCGCACCTCCGGCCCGATCTCGACGACGGTCCCCACCGCTTCGTGGCCGAGCGGGATCGGTTCGGCCAGGGGGAAATCCGCCTCGTAGAAGTGCAGGTCGGAACCGCAGATGCCGGCCGCGCTGACTTCGACGATCGCTCCGTCGGGGCCGGGAAGCGCCGGGTCGGGGCGGGTGTCGACCCGGATGCTGGTGGGTCCGTCGATGACTACCGTCCGCATGTCGGCGTACTCGCTTCCTTTGTCCGCAGGATGAATTGGGACCAGTCGGGCTCGCGGACCGCTGCCCAGTACTCGGGGAGGCGCCATGGGCTCACGGTGTGGATCTCGCCGTCGGGATTTTTGAAGTAGGTGTGCTTGACGGCGGGGTGCGACCACACCATCCGCTTGATCTCGGCCTGTGTCCGCTGATGCCAGGCCGTGGCCGCCTCGGCCTCCGGCTCCAGGGAATGCAGATCGGCCTCCACCAGATGCTCGAGACACCGGTTGACGTAACGCATCTGCAGCTCGGACTGGAAGATGAGGCTGCCGCCGTGGGCGAGGTGGGTGCCGGGCCCGTAGATGATGAACAGGTTGGGGAAGTTCGGAACGGTGATACCCAGGTAGGCGTACGGGCGGCTCCCCCACATCTCGTGCAGGTCGGTGCCGTCGCGCCCGGTGATCTTCAGCGGCCACAGCACGTCGGTGTGCCGGAACCCGGTGGCATAGAGGATGACGTCGAGGTCATGCGTCACGCCGTCTTCGGTGACGACGCCGCGCGGGGTGATCGCCCGGATCGGGGTGCGCACCAGTTCGACGTTGTCCCGTTGCAGGGTTTGCAGCCAGCTGCCGTTGTCCTGCAGCGTGCGCTTGCCGCAGGCCGGATAGTCGGGCAGCACCTTGGCCAGCAACGCGTCGTCTTCGCCCACCTGGCTGGTGATCCACTGGGAGAACATCATCCGGGCGGCGGCATTGATGTCGCTGACCGCCTCGCCCTGGTCGGCGTACTCGGCGTCGCAGCGTGCCGCGTCGAGCCCCTTGTCGGCGCCGGGCCACAGCACCAAAAACCGGTACCACCGTCCGTAGTACGGCAGGTGGCGCATCGCCCAGCGCATCCCGTCGCCGACCGCGTCGTGATACATCGGGTTGGGGAACATCCACTGCGCTGTCCGCTGGAAGACCGTCAGGTGCTCGACGTCGCCCGCGATCGCGGGCGCGATCTGAAAACCGCTGGCGCCGGCTCCGATCAGCGCCACCCGCGTGCCGGTCAAATCGACGGAATGATCCCAGGCCGAGGAGTGAAACGCCGGGCCGGCAAAGGTCTCGGCGCCGTCGAAGTCGGGGATGAAAGGCCGGTTCAGCTGGCCGACCGCGGTGATGAGGGCCCGCGCGCGCATTGTCTCGGTCCAGCCGTCGGCCGAGCGCAGCGTCACGCCCCACACGCCGTCGTGGTCGTCCCATTCGGCGGCAACCATCTCGGTCTGCCAGCGCACCCGCTCGCCCAGTTCGTGCTTGTCCATCACCCGGGCGAAATAGTCTTGCAACTCGTCCTGCTCGGCGAAGAAATGCGTCCAGTCGTTGTTGGGTTCGAAGCTGTAGCAGTAGAAGTGGTTGGCGACGTCGACGCGGGCGCCGGGATAGCTGTTCTCCCACCATGTTCCGCCGGGGCCAGCGTTCTTCTCCACGATCGTGAACGGGATGCCGGCCTGCTTGAGCCGGATGCCGGCCAGGATGCCGGATTCGCCGCATCCGACGACGAGGACGGGGAGTTCTGCCGCGCGTTCGCTCGGCAGGGCCGCCGGGCGGCGGGGGTCGACGCCGTCGAGGTCCATCTCCTCGGCGATCAGAGGCAGGTAGTCGTCGGTGACATGCTCGCAGGCGGCCCAGTCCAGCATCTCCCGGATCAGGTCCGAACTCAGCGGTTGCGGCTCGGGACAACCGCGGTCCCGGTACTCGGTGAGCACGGGCAGCGCCGCCGCGCGGGCCCGGGCCTTGTCCTCCTCCGACATGAAGCCCTGGATCTCGTTGAGGAAGCTGCCCATCGGCTTGAAGTCGCGAATGAACCGGGGGTCGCCGGTGATGTGGACGAGGGACAGCAGCAGCGTCGGAATGCTGACATCGTCGAGCGCAGCGGCGATCTCGGGCGTCGGGGTGGTGAAGGGCCGGCCGGCATAGGGGCTGCGCATCGCGCCGATCCTCTCGGTAAGCGGGGAAGAAAAAATTACGCTACTACCAGTGTCGTAATTGGCACCCAGGCTACCCGCGGGCAACCCCTGGATCAAGAGCGCCGGCGCCGCGGCGGCGCCGGCCGAGAATCCGGCTACGACGTGCCGTTGTTTCCGTTGGCGCCGATGTAGCCGGAGAGCCCACCGGTGCCGCCCACGCCCCCGTTGACGCCGTTGCCGCCGTCGCCGCCGATACCGAAGAACGACGGGGTGTAGGTCCCGTTCTGGAACACTCCGGCGTTGCCGCCGTTGCCGCCGTCAGCCGAACCAACGCCGGTGCCCGCGTCACCGCCGTGGCCGCCCCCGGCGAAGAACCCGAGGCCGTCGCCGCCGTTTCCGCCCTGGCCGGGGGCGGTCCCGAGGCTCTCGCCGCCGTGTCCGCCCGCGCCGCCGACAGCGCTGACGAACGCGGCGCCCAAGCCGCCGTTGCCGGCGTTGCCGCCGGTGAGACCTTCGCCGCCCTGGCCGCCGTTGCCGCCGCCGGCGATGCCGGCGAGCGTGGCGCCGATGCCGCCGTCGCCGCCCTGTCCGCCGGTGCCGAGGACGGCCGCGCCGCCAACCCCGCCGTTGCCGCCCTGGGCGAAGCCCGCCCCGACGACGACCGGGGCGCCGGTCATGCCACCGGCGCCACCGACACCGCCGGTTCCGCCGGTGCCGGTCGCGGCGCCGCCCGCGCCGCCCGCGCCGCCCTGGACGAGGTCGAATCCGACGAAACCGGCGGCGGCGCCAGCGCCGCCGGCACCGCCCGCACCGCCCGTCCCCGTGGTGGCGGTTCCGCCGGCGCCGCCCGCGCCGCCGCTGGCGAAGTCGATCCCGAAGGGCAGGCGTGCCGCGCCGTCACCGCCCGCGCCCCCGATGCCGCCGTCACCGGTGCCGGTCGCGTTGCCGCCCGCGCCTCCGGCGCCGCCATTGCCGGTGAACAGGCCGATTCCGTTGCCGCCGGCACCACCGGTCCCTCCTCTTCCGGTGGTCGTGTCGCCGCCGGTCCCGCCGGTGCCGCCCATGCCCGCCAGGAAGCCGCCGTGGCCGCCGGCGCCGCCGTTCCCGCCGTTCCCGCCGATCCCGGAGATTCCGGCGGCGCCGCCGCTTCCGCCGGGGCCACCCGCGCCGAGCAACAGCGCGTTGCCGCCGGTCCCGCCGATCGCGCCAGCGGTGGTGGCGGACCCGCCGGCGCCGCCGTTGCCCCACAGCCAGCCGCCGTTGCCGCCGGCGCCGCCGGCCAAAAGGGTCCCCGTGCCGCCGGAGCCACCGCTGCCGAACAGCCCTGCGGGCCCGCCGGCACCGCCCTGACCGGCCAGGTCGGTCGCGCCGTTGCCTCCGTTCCCCCAGAGGAGCCCGCCGGGACCGCCGTTGGCTTGAGTCAATGTTCCGCCTGCCACCCCGTTGGTGCCGTTGCCGATCAGCGGGCGCTGCAACAGCGCCTGGGTGGGTGCGTTGATCGCTCCCAACATCTCCTGCCCGAGGTTCTGCAGCGGCGCAGCATTGGCCGCCTCGGCGGCCGCATAGGCGTTGCCGGCGCCGCTGAGCGCCTGCACGAACTGCGCGTGGACCTCGGCCGCCTCAGCGCCGAGCATCTGGTATTCCTGCGCGTGGCCATTGAACAACGAGGCGACCGCAGCCGACACCTGGTCGGCGGCGGGAGCCGCCATCACGGCGGTCGGGCCCGCGGCGGCCGCGTTGGCTGCGTTGAGCACAGAACCGATTTGTGCCACGTCCGCCACCGCCGACGCCAACACGTCCGGCGCTGCGACTACGAAAGACATCTACACCTCCGGCGGTAGGTCTACCGTCCCCGGTAAATGGTAGGCGCATAACCGCGCGTTGCTGACACCACGTCAGTAACGCGCACCCGATGCCCCGCAGGCCGGCGCGCGCTTCGCTGCGGTGAGGGTCCGGCCATGATCGGTCGTAGTTGCCACGCGCCGGACCTGGCTGGCCCCGTCGGCGGCGACCGTACTAAAGTAGAACACGTTTCAATTTCGCCCGGCGTCCGAGGAGTTTGTATGCACACCGCCATCTGCGACGAACTCGGTATCGAGTTTCCGATCTTCGCGTTCACCCACTGCCGCGACGTGGTGGTCGCCGTCGGCAAGGCCGGCGGTTTCGGCGTGCTGGGCGCCGTCGGCTTCACACCCGAGCAGCTCGAGATCGAGCTCAACTGGATTGACGAGAACATCGGCGACCACCCCTACGGCGTCGACATCGTGATCCCGAACAAGTACGAGGGCATGGACTCGCATCTGTCCGCCGAGGAACTGGCCGAGACGCTGCGCAAGATGGTGCCCCAGGAGCACCTGGACTTCGGCAAGAAGATCCTCGCCGACCACGGCGTGCCGATCGAGGACAGCGACGGCGACAGCCTGCAGCTGCTCGGGTGGACCGAGGCGACCGCCACGCCGCAGGTCGAGGTGGCGCTCAAGCACCCGAAGGTGAAGATGATCGCCAACGCGCTCGGCACTCCCCCGGCCGACATGATCAAGCACATCCACGACGCGGGACTCAAGGTGGCGGCGTTGTGCGGCTCGCCCTCGCAGGCCCGCAAGCACGCCGACGCGGGCGTCGACATCATCATCGCCCAGGGCGGCGAGGCCGGCGGGCACTGCGGTGAGGTGGGTTCGATCGTGCTGTGGCCGCAGGTGGTCAAGGAGGTCGCACCCGTGCCGGTGCTGGCGGCCGGCGGCATCGGCAGCGGCCAGCAGATCGCGGCGGCTTTGGCGCTCGGCGCGCAGGGCGCGTGGACCGGCTCGCAGTGGCTGATGGTCGAGGAGTCCTCGAACACGCCCGTCCAGCAGGCGGCATACGTCAAGGCGGGCAGCCGCGACACCGTGCGCAGCAGGTCGTTCACCGGCAAACCGGCCCGCATGCTGCGCAACGACTGGACCGAGGCGTGGGAGGCGCCGGACAACCCGAAGCCGCTCGGCATGCCGCTGCAGTACATGGTCTCCGGCATGGCGGTGCGGGCCACGAACAGGTACCCGAACGAGAGCGTGGACGTCGCGTTCAACCCGGTCGGCCAGGTCGTCGGTCAGTTCACCAAGGTGGAGAAGACCGCGACCGTCATCGAGCGGTGGGTGCAGGAGTACCTCGAGGCGACCAACCGGCTCGACGAGCTCAACGAGGCGGCCGCCGTCTGAGGCGCGCCGAACGTGGTGGGTATGCGCGAATCTTGGTGCATACCAACCACGTTGGTCGACGGGGGCGTGGCAAGGGTTCGATGACGGGCTAGTCGTCCTCGTCGTCGTCGTCGCTGCCGGTGAACATTTCCCTGGTCCTGTCGACCGCGTACGTGCCGATGTCGATGGAGTTCTGGACGATGCCGCTGGCGCCGCCGGAGATGTCGCCCCGGATGATGTCGCTGGCGTGTTCGACGATGTCGGACGCCTTCTCGACCGCGTTGGTCGCGATGTCCCTGGCCGCGTCGACGGCGTCTTTGGGGTTGAAGCCCATCGGAGTCTCCTCATGGTTGCCGGACTTTGTTAAGACTCTAGACGCGGCGGGCAGGTCTGAAGTAGTTCACCAAAGTGCGCCAGTACTTTTCGGGGATCTCGGCGCCGGATCGCAGGATCCGCGCCAGCCCGGGTGCGGCGGTGACCGCGGGCCACGGGGAGCCCGGGGCGGGCGCGGGTGCGAAGAAGGAGCCGGTTCAGACGTACCCGGCCGAGCCCGCCCGATCGGAGGCCAGGACGACGCGCACCCAGCGCGGGATCGGCGGTTCGGCGGGCCCGCGGTCCGTGGGTCAGCCGGTCACGGTTCGGGCGGGAAGAACCCTGCCCCGGTGAACCATCCTTCCTGCCATCCCTGCGCACCCAGACACAGCATGGGAAGCCCCGCCTGCGACTGTGCCGCCGACTGCGGGCCCGGGCACTTGGCCCCGGCCTGCTGAACTCCGTACAGCGGGTAGGACATCACCCAGTAGCCGGTGGTCGCGGCCGGGAACTGGTTGGGCGGGGGGAAATGGCACGCCTCGGCCTGCCCGCTGGGGCCGCGCCCGAAGATGAAGCGCTCGTAGTTGTCGCAGGGCGCGCCGAGGGAGGCGTCGTAGTTCATCCCCGGCACGTCGCCGTCGTAATGCTGGTCGGCGGCCGCGCACGGCGCCAGACCGACCGCGCCGCCGGCGACCACAACGACGGTGAGTAGTTCGCGAATCATGCTCCACCCTCAGCTTCTGTAAGCCTTCGTGCCACCCGCTCCCGGCGATCCGCCGGTGACCTGCACAAAGCATATCCATTGGGCCGCGGGTCTCAAGGCGTTTCGGGTTCGGCGCCGCCGCCGGACGACCGCCGCGGGTGTGGACCAAGACGCCGCCCGCCCACGATTCCGGGCCAGTGAACACGTTGCAGTTCTTCTCGGAGATATCGCGATGATGCTTCACAACGGGGGGTGGCAATGGTTTATTTGCACTGAAGGACGACTAGACGACTTCGTTTCGAGGAGTGGGCCCATGCCAACCGCCGAGCCAGCCGCCACCCCGGTCCCCAACCTGCCACCCGGCTTCGACTTCACCGATCCCGACATCCACGCGAAACGGCTGCCGGTGGAAGAGCTCGCCGAGTTGCGGCGGACCGCGCCGATCTGGTGGAACGAGCAGCCCATCGGTGCGGGCGGTTTCGACGACGGCGGCTTCTGGGTGGTCTCCAAACACAAGGACGTCAAGGAGATCTCGCTGCGCAGCGACGTCTTCTCCAGCCTGCAGAAGACGGCCCTGCCGCGCTACAAGGACGGCACGGTCGACGAACAGGTCGAACGCGGCAAGTTCGTCCTGCTCAACATGGACGCGCCGCAGCACACCCGGCTGCGCAAGATCATCTCGCGGGCCTTCACCCCGCGGGCCATCGAGCGCCTGCGCGGCGACCTCGCCGAGCGCGCCCGGCGCATCGTCGAGGAAGCGGCGGCCCAGGGTCGCGGTGACTTCGTCGAACAGGTCTCGTGCGAGCTGCCGTTGCAGGCCATCGCCGGGCTGATGGGCGTGCCACAGGAAGAACGCAAAAAGCTCTTCCACTGGTCCAACGAGATGGTCGGCGACCAGGACCCCGAGTTCGCCAACAACGACGCCATCACCGCGTCCGTCGAGCTCATCATGTACGGCATGCAGATGGCCGCCGACCGGGCGAAGGACCCCGGCGAGGACCTCGTCACCAAGCTGGTCCAGGCCGACATCGACGGCCACAAGCTCTCCGACGACGAGTTCGGCTTCTTCGTCATCCTGCTCGCGGTCGCCGGAAACGAGACCACCCGCAACTCCATCACCCAGGGCATGATGGCCTTCACCGACTTTCCCGACCAGTGGGAGCTGTACAAGCGCGAGCGTCCGGCCACCGCAGCCGACGAGATCGTTCGGTGGGCCACCCCGGTCACATCGTTCCAGCGCACTGCCCTCGAGGACTACGAGCTGTCCGGCGTTCAGATCAAGAAAGGCCAGCGGGTGGTGATGGTCTACCGCTCGGCCAATTTCGACGAGGACGTCTTCGAGGACCCGTTCACCTTCAACATCCTGCGCGATCCCAACCCGCACGTGGGTTTCGGTGGCACCGGCGCCCATTACTGCATCGGGGCGAACCTGGCGCGCATGACCATCGACCTGATGTTCAACGCGATCGCCGACGGCATCCCGAACCTGGAGTCGATCGGCCAGCCTGAGCGGCTGCGGTCGGGCTGGCTCAACGGCATCAAGCACTGGCAGGTCGACTACCACACCGACGGGGCGGCGACACCGTCTGTGGCGCATTAGGCTAAGTGGGTGCCCACTCACCAAGCCGTCCAAATCCATTCTGCCGGTGGCTCCCTGGAGCTCGCCGCCGTCGAAACCCGAGCACCCGCCCGCGATGAGGTGCGCATAGCGGTCACCGCGTGCGGCATCTGCGGCACCGACCGAGCCTTCGTCCACGGCGGCTTCCCGAACATATCCTGGCCCCTGACTCCCGGTCATGAGATCGCCGGGAACATCGCCGAACTCGGCGCGGGTGTCGAGGATTTCGCGGTTGGCGAGCGGGTGGCGGTCGGTTGGTTCGGCGGCTGCTGCTACCGGTGCGACCAGTGTCGGAAAGGCCAGTTCATTCACTGCGAAAACGGCAAGGTCCCCAGCTGGCACTACCCCGGCGGTTACGCGGAGTCGGTGACGGTGCCGGCCAGCGCGCTGGCCCGGATTCCGGACGGGCTCACCGACGTGGAGGCCGCCCCGATGGGTTGCGCCGGTGTGACGACCTACAACGCGCTGCGCCACACCAAGGCGTTGCCGGGTGACCGGGTTGCGGTCCTGGGCGTCGGCGGTCTCGGCCACCTGGCGATTCAGTTCGCCCGGGCGATGGGCTTCGAGACTATCGCGATCAACCGCGGCACCGCCAAAGCCGAGGATGCGCGGAAGTTGGGGGCCCACCACTACGTCGACTCGACCAGCGGCGACGTCGCCGAGGCGATGCGGGCGCTGGGCGGGGCGGCGGTCGTCCTGGCCACCGCCGGCAACTCGCAGGCCATGGCCGACACCGTCGGCGGGCTGTCGCCCCAGGGCGAACTGGTCACGCTCGGCGTGACCCCCGACCCCCTGCCGATCAGTCCCGTCCAGCTGATCAGCCCGGGGCTGCGCATCGTCGGGCATCCCTCGGGCACCGCCAAGGACGTCGAGGACACAATGCATTTCGCCGTGATGGCGGGCGTGCGCGCGTGGGTCGAGGAGCTGCCGCTGGCGCAGGCCGCGCAGGGCTACGCGGCGCTCGAGGAAGGCCGCGCCCACTACCGCACCGTCCTCACCATGTGACCAGGGGGCCGTCTGTGACCGACACCTGGGCGCTGGACGCCTCCGACGGTGAGTTGCTCATCCGCACCCGGGTCACCGGCCGGGCCGCGCGCATGGGCCACCGCCTCACGATCGCGATGACGCGATGGCACGCCACGGTGAGCTGGGCCGGGACCGAACCGGCGGGCCTGGAGTTGGTGGTCGAGACGGATTCCCTCGAGGTGCTGCGCGGCGAGGGCGGCGTCAAGGGGTTGTCCGCGCCGGAAAAGGCCCTGGCGCGGTCGAATGCGTTGAAGTCGTTGGATGCCGGCCGCTTCCCCGACATCCGCTTCGTCGCCGAGACGATTAACAAGACCGAGGGCGGGTATCGGATCATCGGGAAGCTGCACATTCGGGGGAAATCGCGCGAACACGCCGTCGACTTGCGAACAGAGGATCTCGGTGACACCTGGCGGATGTCGGCGGACACCGGCGTTCGCCAGTCCGACTACGGCGTCAAGCCCTATTCGCTGCTGATGGGCTCGGTGCAGGTCGCCGACGAGGTGACGCTGGCGTTCACCGCGGTGCACGCCAAAGGCGACTGACAGCTACCGCTCGTGTCCCCGGTTCACCGGAAGGGGCTCGATGCCAGGACTGGCCGAAGGCGTTGCGGTAGGCGGGTTTTGATGCCAGGCGGCCCACCGCATGGATCGCGGAGGGGCTGCTGGCGTTCCTGCCGCCAGAGGCCCAGGATCGCCTGCTGGACAACATCACCGAGCTCAGCGCCTCGGACAGCAGGCTGGCCGCCGAGATCTTCGCCAGCCCGCCGGGCGAGGCCGACGGTCCCGCCGTGGACCCGCTGCAAGCGGCGAGCGAGTGGTGGCGGGCACACGGGTTCGACATCGAGCTGGCCGATCTGCGGTATGACGTCGAACGCAACGACGTCGCGGCCTACCTCGGCGACCACGGCTGGGAGACCGGCTCGACGACGCTGAACCAGTTGCTGACCGTCAACGGACTGCCCGAGATCGCGGACACGCCGGCCAACGCGGCATTCCTGGACAACTACTACTGCACGGCGACCCGGCGCGGGTAGTCCCGGATCACGGTTGCTCGGCAGCGCCCGGCGCCGAGTCGCCCGCGTCGCCGGGGATGTGCTCGAGCACTCTGGCGAGGTAGGGCTGGCGGGTGTCGGGCGCCGATGGCTGTTCCTCGGGGGTGCGCGGCTGCACCGCTTCCGCGGCGGGTGTTTCGTCAGCGGGCGCCGACGCCGTGGCCTCCGGCGCCGGCGCGGGCGACACTGTGGCCTGCCGGGGCGGTGCGACGGCCGGTGCGACGGCCTGGGCCACCTGCGGTGCCCGGGAGTGCACCGCGTGCTTCGCCGAGGTGGCGTCGCCCTTCGGGGAGATCTCGATGCCCACGGCCAGCGACAGCGAGGCGACGAAGGTGACCGCGCCGGCGGACAGCGCGGTCACCGCGCCGGCATAGGACAGGCGCCGGGGCCGCGCGGGTGCAGCGCCCGGTTCGGGCGTGTGCACCACCAGTTGCTCATCGGTGAACTCGGTGCTGCGCGCCGCGGTCAGCGCCACGCCCCGGGCCACTGTCACCTGGACCATGTTCTGGGCGAACACCGGGACCGGCAAAGCCTTTTCCAGCTCCCACGAGAAATCCTGGATGTCGCTGTCGGCGCCGACGACGACCACTCCCCCGGGACGCCAGCCGTTGCGCTCGAACATCCCGGTCAGCCACGACGTGAGACCGTCGAAGCCGCCGCTCAAGTGCTTGACGGCAGTCTGCGTCGCGCCGTTGTGGGTGTGGACCATGACGACGGTGGCGAAGTCGTGCTCGAGGATGCAGACCACGGTCTGTTCGAAACCGATGACGGGCGCGATGGCCCGAGCCAGCGTCTCGACCGCCTCGAGCAATCGGACCGGGACGATGTTGTCGAAACCCGCGTCGGTCAGCGCCTCCATCAGCAGCGCGGCCTGCGCGGCAGCCTCGTCGGTCCACGTCACGCCGACGACTCGCACCCGCTGATCGTTCGCGGCCGCCATGGCCTCCACCCGCAGTACCTCACCGGTGACCTGCTCGGCCGTGCCCACTGCGGGCACCCCGCCGCCGGCATGCAGCGGCATCTCGCGGTGGTCCAGAATGGTGCCGTCGGCATCGTGCCCCTCGGCGAGGACCCACCCGACGGCGGTCGACGTCACCGACAGTCCCAGTACCGTGTCCAAATTCGCACCTCAATCATTCGACCGCCGACGCCCTCGGTCTCACCGTCGCGCACCATGAAACCGCTGGTGCGGTAGATCGTGAGAGCCGGAACGGACCGGGAAGCGTGGTCTCCATCGGCGTGCTCCGTGAGAGCCTACGCTTGCCGTCCACCGCTGAGTGCTCCGGTCCGCAATCCCGCGCCCAATTCACAGACGCCAGCCAGCGGGCCGCCGAATCATGCCACACCCGACGCCGCGGAGCAGCACCCGCACGGCGTTGTTCGCCCCGAAACCGGCCGCGGCGTCTCATCGCCGGCTTTCCCCGCAGCGGGAATCTGGACATGTCAATGGATGTCTTAGTCGCTGCGGGAACGGTCCGGCGAATCGCATCTGCCACCGCGCCCACCTGCGCTGTTGCCGCGCCGATCGCCGTACGGGGAACCGGAATGATCCCAGCGCGCTCCGCCCTGGCGCGCGTAATCCGCAGCGAATAGCGCAACACAATTGAGACGAGGCCGCGTCCTGATCGACATTCGGCCGCTAACCACGGTAAATTCCAGCGAAGACACGCGACGACATACGACTAAGGGGCAGGTATGACAGACGTGAGCGACAAGATCCGGGCTTGGGGGCGTCGGCTAATGGTCGGTGCGGCGGCGGCCACGGCTTTGCCCGGCCTGATCGGTCTTGCCGGGGGCGCGGCGACGGCGGGGGCGTTCTCGCGCCCCGGTCTACCCGTCGAGTATCTCCAGGTGCCGTCGCCGTCGATGGGCCGCGACATCAAGGTGCAGTTTCAGAGCGGCGGAAACGGCTCCCCGGCTGTCTACCTGCTCGACGGGCTGCGGGCCCAGGACGACTACAACGGTTGGGACATCAACACCCCGGCGTTCGAGTGGTACTACAAGTCCGGTCTTTCCGTGATCATGCCCGTGGGTGGGCAGTCCAGCTTCTACACCAACTGGTACCAGCCGGCCTGCGGTCACGACGGTTGCAAGACCTACAAGTGGGAGACCTTCCTGACCAGCGAGCTTCCGCAGTGGCTGTCGTCGAATCGCAGCGTCAAGCCCACCGGTAGCGCCGCGGTCGGCATCTCGATGTCCGGCTCGTCCGCGATGATCCTGGCGGTGTATCACCCGCAGCAGTTCATCTACGCCGGCTCGCTGTCGGCGCTGCTGGACCCCTCCAGCGGGATGGGCCCGAGCCTGATCGGCCTGGCCATGGGTGACGCGGGCGGTTACAAGGCCGACGACATGTGGGGACCGTCGAGCGACCCGGCCTGGCAGCGCAACGACCCCACCGTCCAGATCCCGACGCTGGTCGCCAACAACACCCGCCTGTGGGTCTACTGCGGTAACGGCACCCCGTCGGAGCTGGGCGGGGCCAACATGCCTGCCGAGTTCCTGGAGAACTTCGTGCGCAGCAGCAACCTGAAGTTCCAGGACGCCTACAACGCGGCCGGCGGCCACAACGCGGTGTTCAACTTCGACCAGAACGGCACCCACAGCTGGGAGTACTGGGGCGCCCAGCTCAACGCCATGAAGCCCGACCTGCAGAGCACCCTGGGCGCCACCCCCGGGGGCGGCGAATAAACCCGCCCTGCTGACGTTCCGCTGCTGCGCCCGACGATTCCGTCGGGCGCAGCAGCGCGTCGAAGGCCCATGGCCGGTTGTCAGCGCTTCTTCGCGAACCGGTCGGTGACATCGGTCCACGCCGTCGCGTCGCCGGTGTGATCGTTCATGTTCCGGCACTGACCGTAGACGCGGACGATGCCCAGCCCCGGATCCTCGTCCTGGCGGTAGATGACCGCCGTGACGGCGTCCTTGGAGAGCGTCGTGCCCAGGGCGTGATCGTTGGCCGGTTGGCCCTCGGCCCAGCCGCGGGCGGCGAGCGCGCGCAGGATCGCCGGGAAATAGCTGAAACTCCGGGCACCGGCCGGCAGCGCGAAGGTCAGGTAGATGGCGCCCTGATACGGGGGGTCGTACCGGTTCTTGCAGGACATCAGGGAGTAGCCGGCCGACGAGGTGTCCAGCTGGGCGACGCTGACGATCTCTCTGGCCGCGTTGAGCACCTGGGACTCGGCCTGCTCGTCGCCGATCGGGTCGGCCGGATGGTCGAGGAGGTCGGCGGGCGTGGAATGCAGCCTGTCCACCGCCACGAAGACCCCGCCCAGCGTCAGCGAGGTGGCGAGCACGGCAGCCGTCAATGCGCGAACCTGCGTCGGGCGCAGCCATCGCGGTGGTGTCCCCTGACTTGTGGGGCGACGGTCGTAGGCGGTCTGGCTCATCGGGGTGTCTGAGTTTGTCTGGGGCCAGGCTAGCCAACTTCGACCGGTGCGGTCCGGTGTCGGTCCACAATCGTGGTCATGACCGTTGTCGGCGGGCAACCCCGCGGTCGCCGGCTGTGCGCCGTGCTCGTCACGCTGGTCGGCACGTCGTTTGTGCCGCACGCGGGGGCCGGCGCCGACGGCCCGCTCGTCGAGCTGGTCGGTGCCGCCGCGCGCCGGCTGGGTCTCGACGAGCCGGTGGCGGCCTTCGAGTGGAAGACCGGCGGAGCCGTCGAGGACCCCGCCCGTGTCCGGCAGGAACTCGACGCGCTGGGCGCGCAGGCGAGCGTCCGGAACATCGACGCCGGTTACGTCGCCCGCATCTTCGGCGATCAGGTCAACGCGACCGAGGCGATCGAATACAGCCGCTTCGCGCAGTGGAAGCTGGACCCCGACAGCGCACCGGCCGATGCGACGGACCTCTCGGCGTCGCGGTCGGCGATCGATGCGCTCATCGAGACGATGCCGAGTCAGGTCGTGGCCAACTGGGACGTGCTGCACTCGCCGGCCTGTGCCGGGCGGCTCGACGCCGCCAGGACTGACGTCGCGCGGCCGCTGGACGGCCTCTACCGGCAAGCCCTCTCGGCGGCCACGCGATCATATTGCCAGCGATAGTTTAGTTTTTTCTCACGGAATTCTAAAAATCCGATTTGACTTGTCGGTAGGGCGATTTCCGCAGATAGACGGCATATCTCGCGTCATTTTCAAATGGGTAACGCTTTGGACACGCCCGCCGAAATGCTGGGCATGAAAAAACCCGGCAAACTTCGCGTCAACGCCCTGACGGTCGGCGGGTTCGTCGCAACGTGGCTCACCTCATCCCTCGGCGTGGCCCACGCCGCACCCCTGGAGCCCAACTGGGACGCGATCGCGCAGTGCGAGTCCGGCGGCAATTGGCACGCCAACACCGGAAACGGCGAATACGGTGGACTGCAGTTCAAGCCGAGCACCTGGGCCCGCTACGGCGGTGTCGGTAACCCGGCGGCCGCGTCGCGGGCGGAACAAATCGCCGTGGCCGAACGGGTTTTCGCCGAAGAGGGTGTCGAGCCCTGGCCGAAGTGCGGCGCCGAATCGGGCCTGCCGATCGCGTGGTACTCGCACCCGGCGCAGGGCATCAAGCAGATCATCAACGGCCTGATCCAGCTCGCCGCGCCGCACTAGTGGGCGGCGCGCGCCCCTCGAGGTCTAGGAGCGGGCGCGGAGCTGTGTTTTGATCAGGCGATGGAAGGTTCTGCGACGGTTCACATGAGTGCGCCCGCGAACAAGGTCTGGGATGTGATCGCGGACGTGCGCAACATCGGGCGGTTCTCCCCGGAGGTCTTCGAGGCCGAATGGCTGGGCGGTGCCACCGGCCCCGCGCTCGGCGCCAAATTCCGTGGTCACGTCCGGCGCAACGAAATCGGTCCGGTGTATTGGACGACGTGCAAAGTCACCGCCTGCGAACCCGGCCGCGAGTTCGGGTTCGCGGTGCTCGTCGGTGACAGGGCGGTGAACAACTGGCACTACCGGCTGGCGCCCAGCGAAGGCGGCACCGACGTCACCGAGTCGTTTCGGCTGAACTCCTCCCCGTTGCTGGCCGTCTACTGGCTGTTCGGCGGCTTCTTGCGCAAGCGGCGCAACATCCGCGACATGACCAAGACCCTCAACCGCATCAAAGATGTGGTCGAGGCAGGCTGACTTGAGATCGGTTCTCATCACCGGCGCGGCCAGCGGCATGGGCCGCGAGGGGGTCAGGCTGTTCCACGCCAACGGCTGGCGGGTCGGTGCCGTGGACCGCAACGCCGAGGGCCTGGCGACCCTGGAGCGCGAACTGCGCGGTGATCGGCTGTGGACTCGCGCCGCCGACGTGACGGACAAAGCGGCGCTGGAGGGGGCCCTGGGCGACTTCTGTGCCGGTAATACCGGCGGCGGCCTGGACATGATGTGGAACAACGCCGGCATCGGCGAGACCGGCTGGTTCGAGGATGTGCCCTACGAGGCGGCGATGCGCGTCGTCGAGGTGAACTTCAAGGCGGTGCTGACCGGCGCCTATGCCGCGTTGCCCTACCTGAAGAAGACCCCGGGCAGCCTGATGTTCTCGACGTCGTCGTCCTCGGCCACTTACGGCATGCCGCGCCTGGCCGTGTACTCCTCGACCAAGCACGCGGTCAAGGGGCTGACCGAGGCGCTGAGCGTCGAATGGCAGCGGCACGGGGTGTGGGTCGCCGACGTGCTGCCCGGACTGATCGACACGGCCATCCTGACCACGACCACCGATCACTCCGCCGGCGCCGGCGCCGGCGCGACGTCGGCCGAGGACGTGCGGGCCCGCGCGCCCAAGAAGGGCATGTTCCGGCTGATGCCGGCGAGCAGCGTCGCGCAGGTGGCCTGGCGGGCCTACCAGCACCCGACCCGATTGCACTGGTACGCGCCCAGGAGCATCCGGATGATCGACCTGCTCAAGGGCCTGAGCCCGGAATTCGTGCGGGGCCGTATCCTCAAATCCCTACCCGCGCTGATGCCCGAGCGGCAGTAACGGAGGTCAAGCCGTGCCGAACCGGTTGCTCGCGGTCGCTGGTGTGGTGGTGGCGGCTGGTGTCGCGGGGTGCGCCCAGCCCCAGACCATGCCGCGCAAGGCCGCCCATCTGACCATCGACGGCGCCACCCATGCGACCCGCCCCGCGGCGTGCAGCCAGGAGCAGGCGTACCGCACCATCGACATCCGCGACCGCGGCGGTCGCGTCGAGGCGGTGGTGCTGCTCAGCGGGGCCCGGGCGATCCCGCAGTGGGTGAAGATCCGTGACGTCGACGGCTTCACCGGCAGCTACTGGGAAGGCGGCGTGGGCGAGGCGCACGCCGACATCGCCAACGACGCCTACACCATCAGCGGCAACGCCTACGGCATCAGCAGCAGCAACCCCAACAAGGTGGTGACCACCGACTTCAAGATCGCCGCCGAGTGCTGAGGCCCCCGGCGGAAGCGGCCTAGGCTGGTCCGATGGTGCGTCCTGAAAGTTGGATTGGACTAGCGGGTGGAAGTCCCGTCCCGGTAGGTACCGGAGCGCCGGGTAGCAGGCCCCGGTTCGTTGGAGAG
>NZ_JBYCLG010000191.1:0-9997 GCF_057473785.1 Mycobacterium sp. TH-M103 | reverse complement strand
GGTCGAGATCATCGTGAAGCCCGGCGGCCGTTGCCGTTACACCACGATCCAGAACTGGTCGAACAACGTCTACAACCTGGTCACCAAGCGGGCCCGTGCCGAGGCCGGCGCCACCATGGAGTGGGTCGACGGCAACATCGGCTCGAAGGTGACGATGAAGTACCCGGCGGTCTGGATGACCGGCGAGCACGCCAAGGGCGAGGTGCTGTCGGTGGCCTTCGCCGGCGAGGGCCAGCACCAGGACACCGGCGCCAAGATGCTGCACCTGGCGCCCAACACGTCGAGCAACATCGTGTCCAAGTCGGTGGCCCGCGGCGGCGGCCGCGCCTCCTATCGCGGCCTGGTGCAGGTGAACAAGGGCGCGCACGGCTCACGTTCCAGCGTGAAATGCGATGCGCTTTTGGTCGACACGATCAGCCGCAGCGACACCTATCCCTACGTCGACATCCGCGAGGACGACGTCACGATGGGTCACGAGGCCACCGTGTCCAAGGTGAGCGACAACCAGCTGTTCTACCTGATGAGTCGCGGGCTGACCGAGGACGAGGCGATGGCGATGGTGGTGCGCGGCTTCGTCGAGCCGATCGCCAAGGAACTCCCGATGGAGTACGCGCTGGAACTCAACCGGCTCATCGAACTGCAGATGGAAGGTGCGGTCGGATGACCGCCACGGGAACGACGGGCGCGCTCACCAAAGGTGAGCTGTTCGCCTCCTTCGACGTCGACGCCTTCGAGGTCCCGCACGGCCGCGACGAGTTGTGGCGGTTCACCCCGCTGCGGCGGCTGCGCGGCCTGCACGACGGCTCGGCGCCCGCCACCGGCAGCGCGCGCATCGACGTCGACGAGCGGCCCGGCGTGCACACCGAGACCGTCCGCCGCGGTGACGAACGCCTGGGCCAGGCCGGTGCCCCCACCGACCGCGTTGCGGCGCAAGCTTTTTCATCGTTCAACTCCGCGACGCTGATCACCGTCGGGCGCGACGTACAGGTCGCCGAACCGGTCAACGTCACGGTCACCGGGCCCGGCGAGGGCGCGGTCGCCTACGGGCATCTGCAGGTCCGCGCCGACGAACTGGGCGAGGCCGTCGTCGTCATCGACCACCGCGGCAGCGGAACCTACGCCGACAACGTCGAATTTGTGGTCGGCGACGCGGCCCGGCTCACCGTCGTCTGGATCGCCGACTGGGCCGACGACGCGGTGCACGTCAGCGCCCACCACGCCAGGCTGGGCAAGGACGCGGTGCTGCGCCACGTCGCCGTCACCCTGGGCGGGGAGGTCGTGCGGATGTCGGCCACCGTGCGCTTCGACGGCCCCGGCGGCGACGCGGAGTTGCTGGGCCTGTATTTCGCTGACGACGGCCAGCACCTGGAGTCGCGCCTGCTGGTGGACCACGCGCAGCCGGACTGCACGTCCAACGTGCTGTACAAGGGTGCGCTGCAAGGGGATCCGGACTCCGCGCTGCCCGACGCGCACACCGTGTGGGTGGGCGACGTGCTGATCCGCGCGGCGGCCACCGGCACCGACACCTTCGAGGCCAACCGCAATCTGGTGCTTACCGACGGGGCGCGCGCAGACTCGGTGCCCAACCTGGAGATCCAGACTGGTGAGATCGCCGGCGCCGGCCACGCCAGCGCCACCGGGCGTTTCGACGACGAGCAGCTTTTCTACCTGCGCTCCCGAGGCATCCCGGAGGAGCAGGCGCGCCGGCTGGTGATCCGCGGTTTCTTCGGCGAGATCATCTCCAAGATCGCGGTGCCCGAGGTAAGGGAACGGCTGACCGCAGCCATTGAACACGAACTCGAACTCACGGAGAAGACGACAACCTCATGACGACACTGGAAATCAGGGACCTGCATGTCAGCGTCGACAATCCCGACGCCGCCGAGGGGGAGCGCGAGATCCCCATCCTCAACGGTGTGGACCTCACGGTGAAATCCGGTGAGACGCATGCGTTGATGGGCCCCAACGGCTCCGGCAAGTCGACGTTGTCCTACGCGATCGCCGGCCACCCCAAGTACCGGGTGACCTCGGGGTCGATCACGCTGGACGGCGAGGACGTGCTGGCGATGAGCGTCGACGAACGCGCCCGGGCCGGCATCTTTTTGGCCATGCAGTACCCCGTCGAGGTGCCGGGCGTGTCGGTGTCGAACTTCCTGCGCTCGGCGGCCACCGCCGTGCGCGGTGAGGCCCCGAAGCTGCGGCACTGGGTCAAAGAGGTCAAGGCGGCGATGGGTTCGCTCGAGATCGACCCCGCGTTCGCCGAGCGCAGCGTCAACGAGGGATTCTCCGGTGGCGAGAAGAAGCGCCACGAGATCCTGCAGCTCGAGTTGCTCAAGCCCAGGATCGCCATCCTCGACGAGACCGACTCCGGGCTGGACGTCGACGCGCTGCGGGTGGTCAGCGAGGGAGTGAACCGCTACGCCGAGACCGAGCACGGGGGCATCCTGCTGATCACCCACTACACCCGCATCCTGCGCTACATCCGCCCGCAGTTCGTCCACGTTTTCGTCGGCGGCCGCATCGCCGAGTCCGGTGGGCCGGAGCTGGCCGACGAACTCGAGCAGAACGGCTACGTGCGCTTCACCCAAGCGGCTGCGGGAGCGTGACCCATGACGACCCCGACCCGGCTGGACGTCGCGGCCATCCGCGCCGACTTCCCGATCCTGCAGCGCGTCATGCGTGGCGGGAACCAGTTGGCGTATCTGGATTCCGGGGCGACCTCGCAGCGCCCGCTGCCGGTGCTCGACGCCGAGCGTGAGTTCCTGCTCACGTCCAACGGCGCGGTGCACCGCGGCGCCCACCAGCTGATGGAGGAGGCCACCGACGCCTACGAGCAGGGCCGCGCGGACGTCGCGGCGTTCGTCGGCGCCGACGCCGACGAACTGGTCTTCACCCGCAACGCCACCGAGGCGCTCAACCTGGTGTCCTACGTGCTGGGCGACAACCGGTTCGAGCGGGCCGTGGGCGAGGGTGACGTCATTGTCACCACCGAGCTCGAGCACCACGCCAACCTGGTGCCGTGGCAGGAGCTGGCCCGGCGCACCGGCGCCACCCTGCGCTGGTACGGCGTCACCGGCGAGGGCCGCATCGACCTGGACTCGCTGCGGCTCGACGAGCGGGTGAAACTCGTCGCCTTCAGCCATCATTCGAACGTCACCGGGGCGGTGGCGCCGGTGGCCGAAATCGTCGCCCGGGCCAGGGCGGTGGGCGCGCTGACCGTGCTGGACGCCTGCCAGTCGGTGCCGCACCAGCCGGTCGACCTGCACGCGCTGGACGTCGACTTCGCGGCTTTCTCCGGGCACAAGATGCTGGGCCCCAACGGGATCGGCGCGCTGTATGCCCGCCGCGAGCTGTTGGCGACGCTGCCGCCGTTCCTCACCGGCGGCTCGATGATCGAGACCGTGACGATGGAGACGTCCACCTACGCGCCCGCACCGCAACGCTTCGAGGCGGGCACGCCGATGACCTCCCAGGTCGTCGGGCTGGGTGCGGCCGCGCGCTACCTGGATGCGATCGGGATGGACGCCGTCGAGGCCCACGAGCGAGAACTGGTCGCCGCGGCCCTCGAGGGACTCTCGGAAATCGGGGGCGTGCGGATCATCGGGCCCACGTCCCTGGTGGACCGCGGCTCCCCGGTGTCGTTCGTCGTGGACGGGGTGCACGCGCACGACGTCGGGCAGGTGCTCGACGACGAGGGCGTCGCGGTGCGCGTCGGGCACCATTGCGCGATGCCGCTGCACCGCCGGTTCGGGGTGGCGGCCACCGCGCGCGCGTCGTTCGCGGTGTACAACACCGCCGAGGAGGTCGACCGTCTGGTGGCCGGCGTTCGGCGCGCGCTCGATTTCTTCGGGAGAGAATGACGTTGCGGCTCGAGCAGATGTATCAGGAAGTGATTCTCGATCACTACAAGCATCCGCAGCACCGGGGACTGCGGGAACCGTTCGGCGCGGAGGTCTTCCACGTCAACCCGACCTGCGGCGACGAGGTGACCCTGCGGGTCGCGCTGTCCGACGACGGTGAGCGCGTCGTCGACGTCTCCTATGACGGGCAGGGGTGTTCGATCAGCCAGGCGGCGACCTCGGTGCTCACCGAGCAGGTGATCGGCCAGAGCGTCCCGGAGGCGCTCGAGACCATCGCCGCGTTCACCGAGATGGTGTCCTCCCGCGGCACCGTCGAGGGCGACGAGGACGTGTTAGGCGACGGGATCGCCTTCGCCGGCGTCGCCAAGTACCCGGCGCGGGTGAAGTGCGCGCTGCTGGGATGGATGGCCTGTAAGGACGCGCTGGCCCGGGCCTGCGAAGCTTTGAAGGAGGTTGGGTGATGAGCGAGACCACCGCCCCGGACGACGAGCTGCTCGCCGACGTCGAGGAGGCTATGCGCGACGTCGTCGACCCGGAGCTGGGCATCAACGTCGTCGACCTGGGCCTGGTCTATGGCCTCAACGTCGTCGACGAGGGCGACGAGGGAACCGTCGCCGTCATCGACATGACGTTGACGTCGGCGGCATGCCCGCTGACCGACGTCATCGAGGACCAGTCGCGCATGGCGCTGGTCGGCAGCGGCCTGGTCGACGAGCTGCGGATCAACTGGGTCTGGAACCCGCCCTGGGGCCCGGACAAGATCACCGACGACGGCCGCGAGCAACTGCGGGCCCTCGGCTTCACCGTCTGAGTCGGCCCCAACCCCGACGGGCCCTACGGTGGACGGGCCCTACAGGTGGAAGGGGAAGTGCGGGAGGTGCAGATGGTGATGATGGTGGCCGCCCATCGGTGGGCACGCCTCCAGGCTGATGGTCGTCGCCTGCAGTACCCCGTCGCCGCCGGTTCCCTGGGCTCCCAGGCACCGGCCTTTGACGATCGCCTGGGCGCCGGCCTGGGTCTGCTTGCGGTAAGTGGTGGTGTTCAGGACGGTCACCGTGGTGGGCGGCTTCCCGCCGGGGCCGCCGTCGACCGAGATCGTGTTGCCCGAGACCGCGGCCACCCTGCCATAGAGGCCTGCGGGCGGCGGGCAGGTGTCGTCGACCGCCGGGGCGATCGTCACTGAGTCGGCGGTGACGCCGCCGCCCGACGGGGCGCTTTGCGGGGTGGCGCGGACGTTGACGCAACTGCCGGGGGTCACGTCGCTCAGCCGGGCGGGGGTGACCTCGACGACGCGCGTCGACGGCGCGAAGTCGACCGTCGCGCTCCCGGTCCGGGTCCGAAGCGCTATCGCGTTGCCCGACACCGACTCGACGAGGCCCTCGACGTAGTCCCTGCCCTCCGGGGGTGCCGGCGGCGCCGCGCTCGGTGCGGAGCGCGGTGGGGCAGTCGCCGTCACGCTGCGCTTCCCGGCGTCGCTGTTCGTGGTGTGCGTGGCGCCGCACGCGGCGACGGTCAGCGCGACGATGACGGCGACGATCGCGGGTTGGAGCACCCGAGGTTTCACCGGGATGGCAGGCACCGACTTTCTCCGATCGCACGTCGATGCCCGGTGCGGGCGCGTCACACCGCGCCCGCACCGGGCGATACGAACCTCAGGCGGCTGAGGCGAGCGGGTCGCCGTCAGCCGCCCTGGGCGGGTTGCGCCGCCTTGCCACACTTGCCGTCGACGGCCTCGCGCAGCTTGATGCTGGTCGCCTGCAGCGTGCCGGTGCTGTCCTTGGTGCCGCGCGCCTTGATGCACTTGCCCTGCGTGATCGCGTCGCTGGTGGCTTCCACCTGCTTGGAGTACTTGGTCTTGCCGTCGACCGTCACAGCCGTCTGCACGGGATTGCCGGCGGCGTCGTTGGTCGTGACGTTGATCGTGTTGTTGGCCACCGACGCGACCGTGCCCCGGACCGGTATCGGCTTGGCGGGCGCCGGCGTGGCCGAGCCCGACGGCGCCGGGCTGCTGGAGGCGGCCGGGGACTTCGGCCCCTGCGGGCACTTGCCGTTGACGGCGGGCTTGACACGCACCGACGCCGCGGTGACCGGCTGTCCGGCCTCGGCTTCGGCCTTGGTGGGCCGCACGATCACGCAGCTGCCCGTGGTGACGTCGGTGAGCGCCGCGGGGGTGATTTCGGTGATCTTGGTGGTCGGCGTGTAGTCGACGGTGGCGTTGGAGTCGTCCTTCTGGGTGACCTGGACCGCGTTGCCCGCGACCGACGCGACCAGCCCGCTGACCTTGGCCTGACCCTCGGCCGGGGGCACACCGCTGGTGGAGGTCTCGGTGGAGGTGGACATGGACGTGGAGGTCGACGTCGACGTCGACGTCGAGCTGGACTTGTTCGACGAGGTGCAGGCCGCGATGGAGAGCGCGGTGGCTCCGGTGACAGCGAAAACAGCGAACCGGGTGAGTCGAGGGGACTGTGGGCTGACAGATATCAACGTTTCTCCAATCCTGGTTTGGCACCAACGCAAGGGGTTTACCCGTTGAAGCTGAAAGTAACCTGTGTGTAACAAAATCAGAAGGCGTCTTCGGCAACCCGCATGAGGTCGCCGTCGAGGGAGTCGACGACGCTGCGCAGGGAGCTCAGCCTGGGCAGGATGTTCCGGGCGAAGAAGCCGGCGGTGGCAATCTTGCCGCGGTAGAACGCCGCGTCAGTAGCGGCGGCCCGGTCGAGCGCGGCGCGCGCCGCCCCGGCCTGGACCAGCAGGCGCCAGCCGATCAGCAGGTCGCCCACCGCCAGCAGGTAGCGCACCGAGGCGAGTCCCACCTTGTAGATCTCGGGGGGATGCTCGGCGGCCGCCGTCAGGTACCCGGTCAGCGCCCCGGTCATCGCCGTGACATCTTCCAGCGCGGTCTGCAGCAGCCGCGCGTCCGGTTTGAGCGCCTCGTCGCAGGTGTCGATGGTCGCGGCGATCCGGGCGGTGACGAAGCGCAGCGCCTCACCCCGGTCGCGGACGATCTTGCGGAAGAAGAAGTCGAGCGCCTGGATGGCCGTGGTGCCCTCGTAGAGCGAGTCGATCTTGGAGTCGCGCACGTACTGCTCGAGGGGATAGTCCTGCAGGTAGCCGGAACCGCCCAGCGTCTGCAGCGACTCGGTGAGCACCTCGTAGGCGCGTTCGGAGCTCACCCCTTTGACCACCGGTAGCAGCAGATCGTCCACGCGGTGCGCCATCTGGTGATCAGCGCCCGAAACATGTTGCGCCACGCTGTCTTCTTGGTGTGTGGCGGCATACATGTACAGCGCGCGCAGGCCTTCGGCGTAGGCCTTCTGGGTCATCAGGCTCCGCCGCACGTCGGGGTGGTGGATGATCGTCACCCGCGGCGCGGTCTTGTCGGCCATCTGGGTGAGATCGCCGCCCTGCACCCGTTCCCTGGCGAAGGCCAGCGCGTTGAGGTAGCCGGTGGACAGGGTGCCGGCGGCCTTGACGCCGATGGTCATGCGCGCCTGCTCGATCACGGTGAACATCTGTGCGATCCCGTTGTGCACGCCGCCCACCAGATAGCCCACGGCTGGGACGTCCGTGGCGCCGAACGTCATCTCACAAGTCGGGGACGCCTTGATGCCCATCTTGTGTTCGAGCCCTGTGGCATAGACCCCGTTGCGGGGACCGAGCTCGAATGTGTCCGGGTCGAACAGGAACTTGGGCACGTAGAACAGGCTCAGCCCCTTGGTGCCCGGGCCGGCGCCCTCCGGCCGGGCCAACACGAGGTGGAAGATGTTCTCGGCGGTGTCCCCGACATCCCCGCCGGAGATGAACCGCTTGACGCCCTCGATGTGCCAGGTGCCGTCGGGCTGCTCGACGGCCTTGGTGCGGCCCGCGCCGACGTCCGAGCCCGCGTCGGGCTCGGTGAGCGCCATGGTGCCCTGCCAGCCGCGCTCCAGCCCCTCGGCCGCCCACCGCCGCTGCTCGTCGGTGCCCACCTCGTACAGCGCCTGGGCCATCAACGAACCGAGGCAGAAGAAGGTGGCGGCGGGATGGCCGCAGATGATCATCTCGTTGACCGCCCACGTCAGCGGCGGCGGGGCGGGCACGCCGCCGATCTCTTCGGCCAGGCCCAGTCGCCACCACCCGGCCGCTCGGATCGCCTCGACCGTCTCGGCCAACTCGGCGGGCACGCTGATGGTGTGCTGCTGAGGGTCGAACACCGGCGGGTGGCGGTCGGCGACGGCGAACGATTCGGCGAGCGGGCCCTCGGCCAGGCGGGCGGCTTCGGCCAGGATGGTCCGGACGGTCTCCTCGTCGAGGTCGCCGTATTTCCCGGCGCCGAGGACAGCGCCCAACTCGAGCACCTCGAACAGGTTGAACTCGAGATCACGCACGTTCGCGATGTAGTGGCCCAAGGTGGTTCCCTTCACCGGCGGGCATCAGCCACAGTGTCCTCCGAGCCGGAATAGGTACGCAACCGTAACCGGGGCGCCGCCCGGCCCGTCGCGGGAACACAACGCCCCCCCGGCCGCGTTGGGTTCGGTGTGACAACTTTGGAACTCACTGCTGAGAAATTCAACGAAACGATTGAGGGCAACGACATCGTGCTCGTCGACTTCTGGGCCTCGTGGTGCGGACCGTGCCGTCAGTTCGGGCCGACGTTCGAGGCATCGTCGGAGAAGCACCCCGACATCGTCCACGCCAAGGTCGACACCGAGGCCCAGCAGGAGCTGGCTGCGGCCGCCCAGATCCGCTCCATCCCCACCCTGATGGCGTTCAAGAAGGGCATGCTGCTGTTCAATCAGCCCGGAGCCCTGCCGCCGGCGGCGCTGGAGGACCTGGTGCGGCAGGTCAAGGCGTTCGACGTCGAGGCCGCTCAGGCGGATCAGGCGGACCAGACCTGAGCCCCCGCCGCGCTGCGTCGCGGCCCGGCGCGGGGGTCCGCGCTACCGTTCACGGGTGAGTTTGGTTCTGGTAGAGCATCCGCGACCGGGCGTCGCGCTGGTAACCCTCAACCGCCCCGAGCGGATGAACTCCATGGCGTTCGACGTCATGGTGCCGCTCAGGGAGGCTCTCGAGCGGGTCAGGCACGACAATTCGGTGCGGGTGGTGGTGTTGACCGGGGCGGGCCGGGGATTCTCCTCGGGCGCCGACCACAAGTCCGCGGGCGCGGTGCCCCACGTGGACGGGTTGACCCGTCCCACCTACGCGTTGCGCTCGATGGAGGTTCTGGACGAGGTCATCCTGGCCCTGCGCCGGTTGCACCAACCGGTAATCGCCGCGGTCAACGGCCCGGCCATCGGCGGTGGCCTGTGCCTGGCGCTGGCTGCCGACATCCGCGTCGCCGCGACCGGTGCCTACTTCCGCGCCGCGGGCATCAACAACGGCCTGACCGCCAGCGAACTGGGCCTGAGTTACCTGCTGCCCAGGGCGATCGGATCCTCGCGTGCCTTCGAGATCATGCTGACCGGCCGCGACGTCACCGCCGAGGAGGCCGAGCGGATCGGCCTGGTGTCCTGCCAGGTGCCCCAGGATCAGCTGTTGGACACCTGCTATGCCATCGCCGGGCGGATCGCGGCGTTTTCCCGGCCGGGGACGGAGTTGACCAAGCGCACACTGTGGAGCGGGCTCGATGCCGGTAGCCTGGAGGGGCATATGCAGGCTGAGGGCCTCGGACAGCTGTTCGTCCGCCTGCTCACCGCGAACTTCGAAGAAGCGGTCGCCGCGCGCAAAGAGCGCCGGCCGGCGGTTTTCACCGACGACAAATAGGCAAGGGGCGCGATCGTGATCACGGCCACGAACCTCGAGGTTCGCGCCGGCGCGCGCATCCTGCTCTCACCCGACGGCCCGGACCTGCGCGTGCAGCCCGGCGACCGCATCGGGCTCGTCGGGCGCAACGGCGCGGGCAAGACCACCACCCTGCGGATCCTGGCGGGGGAGGGTCAGCCGTACGCCGGTTCGGTCATCTGCACCGGCGAAATCGGTTACCTGCCACAGGATCCCAAACAGGGGGATCTGGAGGTGCTGGCGCGCGACCGGGTGCTGTCGGCCCGCGGCCTCGACGTGCTGGTCAGCGATCTCGAGAAGCAGCAGGTGCTGATGGCCGAGGTCGCCGACGACGAGGCGCGCGACCGCGCGATCCGCCGCTACGGGCAGTTGGAGGA
>NZ_JBYCLG010000190.1:0-2535 GCF_057473785.1 Mycobacterium sp. TH-M103 | reverse complement strand
GCGGGGTTCGGCGGTGAACCAGGACGGCGCCTCCAACGGTTTGACCGCCCCCAACGGGCCGTCGCAGCAACGGGTGATCCGGGCGGCGCTGGCCGGTGCGGGGCTGAGCACCGCCGACGTGGCCGTGGTGGAGGGCCACGGGACCGGAACCGTGCTGGGCGATCCGATCGAGATCCAGGCGCTTCTGGCGACGTACGGGCAGGGCCGCCCGGCGGATCGCCCGCTGTGGTTGGGGTCGATCAAATCCAACATCGGCCACACCTCGGCCGGCGCCGGGGTGGCCGGGGTAATCAAGATGGTGCAGGCGATTCGCCACGGCGTCATCCCGCAGACCCTGCACGTGGATGTGCCGACGCCGCACGTGGACTGGGCGGCCGGCGCGGTGTCGCTGCTGACCGGGCCGCAGCCGTGGCCGGACGGCCCGCGACGGGCCGGGGTGTCGTCATTCGGGATCAGCGGGACCAATGCGCACGTGATCGTGGAACAGCCACCCTCGGAACCGGACGAAAGCGTCGACGCCGAAGCCGACGACTCCCGGCCCGTGGTGCCCGTGCTGGTGTCGGGCCACTCGGATGCGGCGTTGGCCGCCCAGGCCGGGCGGCTGCTGGAGCACCTGAGCGCGCACGAGGACCTGCGGGTGGTGGACGTGGCCTGGTCGTCGGCGACCACGCGGTCGGTCCTCGAACACCGCGCCGTCCTGGTGGGCGCCGACCGCGGCGAGTTGGCGCGCGGGCTGGCGGCATTGGCCTCGGGCGACTCCGGTGCGGCCCTCGTGGGCCGCGCACGGCCGAACGGCAAGACGGTGTTCGCGTTTCCCGGCCAGGGCTCGCAGCGGCTCGGGATGGGCGCCCAGCTCTATGGGCGGTTCGGCGAGTTCGCCTGCGCCTTCGACGAGGCCGCGGCGGCACTGGACGCCCATCTGCGCCGCCCGCTGCGCCAGGTGATGTGGGGCGACGACCCGGAACTGTTGCAGCACACAGAGTTCGCCCAGCCGGCCCTGTTCGCCATCGAGGTCGCGATGGCGGCGCTGTGGCGATCCTGGGGGGTGGTCCCCGACATCGTGATGGGCCACTCGGTCGGGGAGATCGCCGCGGCCCACGTCGCCGGGGTGTTGTCCCTGGCCGACGCCGCTCGGCTGGTCGCCGCGCGCGGCCGGCTGATGGCGGACCTGCCCGCGGGCGGGGTGATGGTGGCCGTCGCCGCCGGTGAGGACGAGGTGGCGCCGTTGCTCACCGAGGGGGTGAGCGTCGCGGCGGTCAACGGGCCCACGTCGCTGGTGATTTCGGGCGAGCGGGCCGCGGTCGACGCCATTGCCGACCAGTTGGCCGCACGCGGCAGGCGGGTGCATCGGCTGGCCGTCTCGCATGCGTTCCATTCGGCGCTGATGGAGCCGATGCTGGAGGATTTCTCCGCGGTACTGGACGGCGTGACGGCCGGCACGCCCCGAATGGCGTTGGTGTCCAACCTGACCGGCGAGCTGGCCGATACCGGTTACGGCTCGGCGCACTACTGGGTGGAGCACGTGCGCCGGCCGGTGCGCTTCCTCGACGGAGTGCGCCTGGCCGAGTCGCTGGGCGCCGGGGTCTTCCTCGAAGTGGGCCCCGGTGCGGCGTTGACGGCCTCGGTGCAGCAGAGCCTGCGCGACGACCGGGCCATGTCGGTCGTGACGATGCCCAAGAACGGCCCCGAGATCGACGCGCTGCTCGCCGCGGCGGGCCGACTGTTCACCGCCGGCGCCGGTGTGGACTGGCGCGCGGTGTTCGCCGGTCTGGACGTGCGAACGGTGCCGCTGCCGACGTATGCGTTCCAGCGGCGCCGGTTCTGGCTGCCGGCCTCCTCGGTGGGGTCGCGGGACGCGGGCGGTCTGGGACTGGTCGGGACCGGGCACCCGCTGCTGGGCGCGGTGGTGCAGCGGCCGGATTCGAGCGGGGTGGTGTTGACGGGCCGCCTGTCGGTGGGCACCCAGCCTTGGCTGGCCGACCACGCCGTCGGTGGCGTGGTGCTCTTTCCCGGAGCCGGGTTCGTGGAGCTGGTGCTGCGGGCCGGTGACGAGGCCGGCTGCCCGGTGCTCGAGGAGCTGACGTTGTCGGCGCCGTTGCTGCTGCCCGCGTCCGGCGGTGTGCAGGTACAGGTGGTGGTCGACGCCGCCGGCGCAGCCGGTGCTCGTACGTTCGCCGTGTATTCATCGGCGCCCGAACAGGGTTCGGAGTGGACCAGGAACGCCGAAGGCACCCTGGGCGCGGCCGCGGTCGCGCCCGGCGCGGACCTGGCGGTGTGGCCGCCCGTCGGCGCGACGGCGGTGGACGCCGGCGGAGCCTATGACCGGCTGGCCGGGCGTGGCTACGGGTATGGCCCGGCCTTTCGCGGCCTGCGGGCGGTGTGGCGGCGGGGGAGCGAGGTGTTCGCCGAGGTCGAGGTTCCGCAGGACGCCAATGTGGCGTTGGGCGGCTTCGGGATTCACCCCGTGGTGCTCGACGCGGCGTTGCATGCGCTGGGGGTCGCCGACGAGCAGGCGGCGGCCGTGCTGCCGTTCTC
>NZ_JBYCLG010000189.1:0-11490 GCF_057473785.1 Mycobacterium sp. TH-M103 | reverse complement strand
GTCGCCCTTGCGCCAGTTGCAGGCGCACAGCTCGTCGGACTGCAGCGCGTCCAGGACCCGCAGCACTTCCTCGACGTTGCGGCCCACGGATCCCGCGGTCACGGAGACGAACTGGATCTCGTTGTTGGGGTCGACGAGGAACGTGGCTCGGTCGGCCACACCGTCGGAGTTGAGCACTCCGGTCGCCAGGCACAGCTCCCGCTTGATGTCCGAGAGCATCGGGAAGGGCAGCGCCTTGAGGTCCTCGTGCTGCGCGCGCCAGTTGAAGTGCACGAACTCGCTGTCGATCGAGACGCCGAGCACCTGGGCGTCGCGGTCGGCGAACTCGTCGTTCAGCTTGCCGAACGCCGCGATCTCGGTGGGGCACACGAAGGTGAAGTCCTTCGGCCAGAAGAAGACCACACGCCACTTACCCGGGTGGTCGTCGCTGCTGATGGTGGTGAAGTAGTCGGCGGGATCCTGGGCGTCCACCTTGGACAGGTCACCGGGAATCAGCGCAGTGAGCTGGTAGGTGGGGAACTGGTCGCCGATCGTCAGCAATGACATATCGCTCCTTTGGCTGGGTGTCGCAATGGGGTTTGGGGGTTTTCTGACTCCATGTTGCCGTCACGGGACTGTGAAGTAAAGGTGATTTTTCACACTATACTGATAAGTATGACCGATAAGAATTATCAGCCGACGATCGCCGGGTTGCGCGCGTTTGTCGCGGTGGCCGAGAAGCGGCACTTCAGCAGCGCCGCGCCCGCCCTGGGGGTAAGCCAGTCAACCTTGTCGCAGGCGCTGGCGGCCCTGGAGAACGGGCTGGGCACCCAGCTGATCGAACGGTCGACGCGGCGTGTCTTCCTGACCCCGGAGGGCGCGGAGTTGCTCCCGCACGCCCAGTCCGTGGTGCATGCGGTGGACGCGTTCACCGCCGCCGCGGCGGGCACCGCCGACCCCCTGCAGGCCAGTCTGCGACTGGGCCTGATCCCGACGGTGGCGCCCTACGTGCTGCCCACGGTGCTGGCCGGGGTCGCCGAGCGGCTTCCCGACCTGACCTTGCGGGTGATCGAGGACCAGACCGAGCGGCTGCTGGCGGCGCTGCGCGAAGGCGGGCTGGATGCGGCGCTGATCGCGCTGCCCGCCGATGCCGCCGGCATCACAGCGATCCCGATCTACGACGAGGACTTCGTGCTCGCGCTGCCCCCCGGGCACCCGTTGTCGGGCCGGCGACGGGTCCCGACGACGGCGCTGGCGCAGCTGCCGCTGCTGTTGCTCGACGAGGGTCACTGCCTGCGCGATCAGGCGCTGGACGTCTGCCGGATGGCGGGTGTGCGGCCGGAGCTGGCCAACACGCGGGCGGCGTCGCTGTCGACCGCGGTGCAGTGCGCGACCGGCGGGCTGGGCGTGACCCTGATCCCGCAGACGGCCATCCCGGTCGAGGCGGCGAGAAGCCGGCTGGGGCTCGCCGAGTTCGCCACGCCCCGCCCGGGCCGGCGGATCGGCCTGGTGTTCCGCGCCTCCAGCGGACGCCACGAGTCCTACCGGCGGCTGGCCGGGATCATCGGCGGGCTGATCGGCTCCGAACACCGGGTGCGCCTCGTGAAAGGCGAACCCATCGAGTAACCCGGACGACTGTAGGTTCTGCGTATGGAGAAGGTGATCGCGGTACTGATGCGGCCCGACGCGGACGACGAATGGTGCGCCCGCCAGCGGGGCCCCGTTACCGAGGAGCTGTTGGGGTTGGGGGTGGCGGGGCTGGCCGTCAACGTCCGCGACGGCGTGGTGCGCCACTCGCTGATGACGCTGACGACGCTGGACCCGCCGGTGGCCGCGGTGGTGAGCCTGTGGACTCAGCAGTGCTACGGCGAGCAGGTCCAGGCGGCGCTGCGACTGCTCAGCCGCGAATGCGACCGGCTCGCCGCCTACCTGGTGACCGAGTCCGTCCCACTCGTGGCTCCGGCGGTCGAGCCCGGCGCTCGCACACCGGGTTTGGCCAACGTGGCGTTGCTCCGCCGGGCCGCCGGCATGGACCAGGCGACCTGGCTGGCCCGCTGGCAGGGTGACCACACGTCAGTGGCCATCGAGACCCAGTCGACGTTCGGCTACACGCAGAACTGGGTGGTACGCACCCTGACAGAGGGTGCGCCCGAGATCGCGGCCATCGTCGAGGAGCTGTTCCCCGCCGAGGCGATCACCGACCTGAAGGCGTTCTTCGGCGCCGCCGACGACGCGGACCTGCAGGACCGCCTCGGCCGGATGGTTGCCAGCACAAGCGCATTCGGCGCCAACGAGAACATCGACACGGTGCCGACCAGCCGGTACGTCCTGACCACCCCGTTCAAGGAGTAAGGAGCGCGCATGACGACACTGCGCGACGCCGTGGCACTGGCGGCGGGGGAGAGCGGGCTGGCGGTGGTGTCCACCGTCCGCGCCGACGCCACCGTGCAGGCGTCGCTGGTCAACGTCGGCCTGCTGGCGCACCCGGCGACCGGTGAACCCGCGCTGGGTTTTGCGACGTACGGCAGAGTCAAGCTCGCGAACCTGCGGGCGCGCCCGCAACTGGCCGTCACGTTCCGCAACGGATGGCGGTGGGCGACGGTCGAGGGCCGCGCAGAGCTGGCCGGGCCCGACGACACCCCGCCCTGGCCGGTCGACGCCGACCGGCTTCGGCTGCTGCTGCGCGAGGTGTTCACCGCCGCGGGCGGCACCCACGACGACTGGGACGAATACGACCGCGTGATGGCCGCGGAGCGCCGCGCCGTGGTGCTGATCGCACCGACCCGCGTCTACGGCAACGCCTGACCGGCAAACGTTAGGCTGCAGCGGTGATGCTGCAGATCGACGACGACAAGCGGGTGCGGACGCTCACCCTCAACCGGCCCGAGGCGCTCAACGCCTTCAACGAGGCTCTCTACGACGCCACGGCCGAGGCGCTGCTGGCCGCCGCCGACGATCCCGCGGTCGCCGTCGTCCTGCTGACCGGCACGGGCCGCGGCTTTTCCGCCGGCACGGATCTCACCGAGATGCAGGCCCGCATCACCGACCCGGGTTTCACTCCCGGAACGCACGGCTTCACCGGACTGATCGAGGCGCTCAGCGCGTTCTCCAAGCCCCTGATCTGCGCCGTCAACGGAGTCGGGGTGGGCATCGGCGCCACGATCCTGGGCTACGCCGATCTGGTGTTCATGTCGTCGACCGCCCGGCTGAAGTGTCCGTTCACCAGCCTGGGCGTGGCCCCCGAGGCGGCGTCGTCATACCTGCTGCCGCAGCTGGTCGGCAGGCAGAACGCCGCCTGGCTGTTGATGTCCTCGGAGTGGGTCGACGCCGACGAGGCGTTGCGCATGGGCCTGGTCTGGCGGGTCTGCGAGCCGGAGCAGCTGTTGCCCGAAGCGCGTCGGCACGCCGAGATTCTTGCCTCCCGGCCGATCTCGAGCCTGATGGCCGTCAAGCACACGATGGTCGAGCCGATGCGCCCGGAGATCGCGGCCGCCAGTGCGCGCGAGAACGCCCACTTCGCCGAGCTGATGGGGGCGCAGGCCAACGCCGCGGCGCTGGCCGACTTCAACAAGGGGCGCTAACGCGCCGACGCGGACTCAAGTTCGGCTTCCCGGTCGCCGTCCCGTTGGGCCGACGCGGCGATGATCGCCCGCAGCGTGCGCCTGCACCGCCCGCAGTCGACGCCGGCGCCACACGCGGCGGCAACCTCTTTCGACGTCGACGCCCCGCGCGCGACGCACTCGGACACGGTGTGGTTGGTGACCCCGACACACAGGCACACGTACATCAGCACACCCTCCGCACGCCGGCAGCGTCTCCTTCGTGACAAGCCCCGAAAACCAGCCCGCGCGACCGCGTTTCGGCCTCACCCAAGCCATCCCGCCGCAACGAGGGCCGAGGTGCAGGTGCCGAGCGCATAGGTCGCATATTAGTGGAGTCTAACCTAAGTCGATTAGTTGAGTCTAACCTAACCCGGGTGTTATGTGGGTCACTCTCAGCAACGGCCGCCACGCAATGAGCGCAGCCATACCTTCCTGGCAGATCGCTCCGCGGCATGGCAAAGTGCGAGTACAGGCGGCTTTGGGGGGCTACAGCCCAGCCTTCCTTGCCCCGGTCAGAACATGTCGGCTTTCACACCCTAAGGAGTGACCGTGCAAGGTGATCCGGACGTTTTGCGCCTGCTCAACGAGCAGTTGACCAGCGAGCTCACCGCCATCAACCAGTACTTCCTGCATTCCAAGATGCAGGACAACTGGGGTTTGACCGAGGTGGCCAAGCACACCCGCGAGGAGTCGTTCGACGAGATGCGGCACGCGGAGGCGATCACCGACCGCATCCTGCTGCTCGAAGGCCTGCCCAACTACCAGCGCCTGTTCTCGCTGCGCGTCGGGCAGACGCTGCGCGAGCAGTTCGAGGCCGACCTGGCGATCGAGCACGAGGTGCTGGACCGCCTCAAGCCGGGCATCATCATGTGCCGCGAGAAGCAGGACACCACCACCGCCAACCTCTTCGAGCAGATCGTGGCCGACGAGGAACTGCACGTCGACTACCTCGAGACACAACTCGAGTTGATGAACAAGCTCGGCGAGGAGCTCTACCTGGCGCAGTGCGTGTCCCGCCCGCCGGGCTCGCAACAGAACGGGGGTTAAGCGCGGCTCCGGGGCGCCCCGAGGCCGCCGCCGGCCGGGACTGGAACGTGTTCCAGAAATAGTCGCCGCGGGCGTACGATCCTGCCATGAGCCGAATCGGAACATTCGCCGACGACGACATAGCCGGCTGGTTCACCAAATCTCCTGACCTCGGTGGCGCCCTCGGCGGCTTCAGCCAGGCGGTCTACACCAAGAACCGGCTGCCGCTGCGCACCCGGGAGCTCGCCCGCGCGGTCATCGCCCACAACAACGAGTGCATCGTCTGCGTCAACACCCGCGACGCCGACGGCCCGGCGGCCGGCGTCGACGAGGAGCTCTACGACCACGCGCCCGAGTGGCGCACGTGGCCCGGCTACAGCGAGCAGGAGCAGCTGGCGGCCGAGTTCGCCCACCGGTTCGCCACCGAGCACACCGCGCTGCGCGACGACGAGGACTTCTGGAGCCGCTGCTCGCAGCACTTCTCCGACGAGTTGCTGGCCGACCTGGCCATCTCGTGCGCGCTGTGGGTCGGCATGGGACGGGTGTTGCGCACCCTGGACATCGGCCAGGCCTGCAAGCTGACGCTGCCCAGCCGCGCATAGGCCGCTCGGGCGTTGTCAGCTGGGCCGCCGGGCCGCCGGTGAAGATCCGTTTCGGCGTCGGGCTGGGCGCGACCACCGCGCCCGGCGAGCTCGCCGGCATCGTCGACCATCTGGAGAGCAGCGGGGTGGACTCGCTGTGGTTCTCCGAGCTGGTGTACTCCCCGGCGGTGGACCCGGTGGTCGGTATGGCGTACGCGCTGGCCCGGACGGCGCGGCTGAAGGTCGGCACGTCGGTGGCCGTGCTGCCGGGGCGGCACCCGGTGCTGGTCGCCAAGCAGCTGGCCTCCCTGGCGGCCGTCGCGCCCGGGCGGGTCCTGCCCGTCTTCGGCCTGCGTTCGGCGATACCGGCCGAGCGCGAGTTGTTCGTGGTTCCCGACGGGAAACGGGCGGCGGTGTTCGACGAGTCGCTGCGGGTGTTGCGCTCGGCCCTGCTCGACGGCTCGGCCGGCCACGCCGGCGAGTACTTCACCGTGAGCTCGGCCGCGGTCGCGCCGCGGCCGTCGCCCCCGCTGGACATCTGGCTGGGCGGCTCGGCGCCGGCGGCGTTCCGGCGCATCGGCGCGCTGGCCGACGGCTGGCTGGGCAGCTTCCTGACCCCGGACGAGGCGCGGGCCGGGCGCGTGGCCATCCAGGCCGCGGCGGCGCAGGCGGGACGCCGGATCGACCAGGACCACTTCGGCATCTCGTTGGCGGTGGCCGACGGGGAGTTGTCCCCGGGGCTGGTCGCGGTGGCGTGCCGGCGCCGTCCCGACGTCGACCCCGCCGAGCTGATCGCCGCCGACTGGGACGGGCTGCATCGCCAACTCGACGGCTACATCGCCGCGGGGTTGTCGAAATTCGTCATCCGGCCGGCGGGCGGCGCCCCGCTGGACGCGTTCATCGACCGCTTCGTCGCCGAGTTGCTCGACCGCCAGAACTGATCCGGCGCTCCGGGCTGCACAATGACTGCCATGACCGGCACCCCGCTCGCCGCCGCGGCGATCGCCCAGCTCGAGGCCGAAGGCGTCGACACCGTCATCGGCACCGTCGTCAACGCGGCGGGGCTGACTTTGGCCAAGACGGTGCCGATCCGGCGCACCAACACCTTCGCCGACCCCGGGCTGGGCGCCAGCCCCTCCTGGCACGGCTTCGCGATCGACCAGACCGGCATCGCCTTCACCGACGACATCGGCGTCGTCGGCGATCAGCGCCTGCGCATCGACCTGTCGGGGCTGCGCATTGTCGGCCACGGGCTGGCCTGGGCGCCCGCCGCCTTCTACGAGCAGGACGGCACGCCCGTGCCTGCGTGTGGCCGCGGCACGCTCGGCCGGATCGAGGCCGCGCTCACCGAGGCCGGCATCGAGGCGCTGATCGGCCACGAGATCGAGTTCCTGCTGGTCGATCCCGCCGGGGACAGGCTGCCCTCGGCGCTCTGGGCACAGTACGGGCTGGCCGGCGTCCTCGAGCACGAGGCGTTCGTGCGCGACGTCAATTCCTCGGCCACGGCCGCCGGGATCGCGATCGAGCAGTTCCACCCCGAATACGGGGCCAACCAGTTCGAGATCTCGCTGGCGCCGCATTCGCCGGTGGCCGCCGCCGACCAGCTGGTGCTGATGCGACTGGTCGTCGCCCGCGCCGCCCGCCGTCACGGGCTGCGCATCAGCCTGTCTCCGACACCGTTTGCGGGCAGCGTCGGATCGGGCGCGCACCAACACTTTTCGCTCACCATGCCGGAGGGGCCGCTGTTCTCCGACGGATCGGGCACCGAGGGCATGACCGCGGCCGGGGAGAGCGCACTGGCGGGGGTGGTGCGCGGCCTGCGCGAGGCGCAGGGCGTGCTGTGCGGGTCGATCGTGTCCGGTCTGCGGATGCTGCCCGGCAACTGGGCCGGCGCCTACACGTGTTGGGGCACCGAGAACCGGGAGGCCGCGGTGCGCTTCGTCAGGGCAGGCCCCGGCACCGCGTACGGGGGCAACGCCGAGGTGAAGATCGTCGACCCGTCGGCGAACCCCTATCTGGCGTCCGCGGCGATCCTGGGCCTGGCGCTCGACGGGATCAAGAACCAGGTGCCGTTGCCGGCGCAGGCCACCGTGGATCCGGCGAAACTCTCCGAATCCGACCGCGACCGCGACGGCATCGCCGGGCTGGCCACCGACCAGGCCGAAGTGATTGCCGCGCTGGATGATTCGGCGTTGATGCGGGGAATCCTGGGCGACGCGGCCGTGGACGCGGTCGTCGCGGTGCGCCGCCTCGAGCATCATTACTACGGCGACCTCGGCCCCGAGGAACTCGCCGACAAGTTCCGGATGGCCTGGAGCCTGTGAGCGGGCTGGCGCGGCGCATCGACGACGCGGCGTTGATCGATCAGCACGTCCACGGCTGTTGGTTGACGGCGGGGGACCGGGCTCGGTTCGAGAACGCGCTGAACGAGGCCAACACCGGGCCGCTCGCCGAGTTCGACTCCGGGTTCGACTCCCAGCTGGGCTTCGCGATACGCGCTCATTGCGCCCCCGTCCTCGGGCTGCCCAGACACGCTGCGGCCGAAGAGTATTGGGAGCGCCGCAGCCGGTACAGCGAGATCGAGCTGGCGCGCCTTTTCCTGTCGTCGGCGGGGGTGAGCGACTGGCTGGTCGACACCGGGGTCGGCGGTGACGTCGCCGACGTGGCGGAACTGGAAGCGTTGTCGGGCAACCGTGCCCGCGAGATCGTCCGCCTCGAGGAGGTGGCCGAGCAGGCCGCGCAGGCCCCCGGCGACTACGCGGCGGCGTTCGGCGAGATCTTGCACCGGCGCGCGGCAGCGGCGGTCGGCACCAAGTCGATACTGGCCTACCGGGGTGGGTTCGACGGCGACCTGACCGAGCCGTCGGCCGCGGAGGTCGCCCGCGCCGCCGGCCGCTGGCGCGACCGGGGCGGGGTGCGGTTGGACGACCGCGTGCTGCTGCGCTTCGGGCTGCACCAGGGGTTGCGTCTCGGCCTGCCGCTGCAACTGCACGTCGGCTTCGGTGACCGGGACTGCGATCTGCACAAGGCCAATCCGCTTCTCCTGCTGGATTTTCTGCGGCAAACCGACACCCCGATCGTGCTGCTGCACTGCTACCCCTACGAGCGGGAGGCAGGCTACCTGGCGCAGGCGTTCAACCACGTCTACGTCGACGGGGGCCTGAGCATCAACCATCTGGGGGCCCGCGGACCGGCGTTCATCGCCCGGCTGCTGGAGATGGCGCCCTTCCGCAAGATCCTCTACTCGTCGGACGGGTTCGGGCCGGCGGAGCTGCACTTCCTCGGTGCCAGGCTGTGGCGCAACGGCATTCACCGGGTGCTGCGCGGCTTCGTCGACACCGGCGACTGGAGCGAGGCCGACGCGCTGCGGGTGGTCGACCTGATCGCCCGCGTCAACGCCACGCGCGTCTACCGCCTGGGCGCGCGCTAGTCGAGGCGCGTCGCCGCGACCACCCAGATCGGCATGTGGACCCGATAGTCGTGCAGCAGCGGCCCGATGACGGCGAGCTGATCCTGCAGCGGCTTCATCCGCCGCTCCCAGGCCGGGTCGGAGCCCACATTCTCCATGCGGGTCAGGGTTTCGGGCCCGAAGCGGGCAACGTAGGTGGAGGTTCCGAGGTGGTCGAGGCGCCACCGCCCCGCACCGAGCACGCGCTCGAAGTTGTCGGGCACCAACCCGTCCCACTGGATGCCGTTGACGTTGTGGCGGCCGAACTCGAACATGAACAGCCGCGCCCCCGGCGCGGTGGCCCGGTGCAGGGCCTGCACGTAGCGGGTCTGGATGTCCTCGTCGTCGAGGAAGACATGGTAGAAGGCGCTGTCGACGACCGTGTCGAAGCGGCCCTCGAAGCCGTCCAGTTCGGTGGCGTCGGCGACCTGGAAGTCCACCGCGACCCCGGCCTCGGCGGCCCTGCGCCTGGCCTGCTCGATCGCCGACGCCGACCCGTCGATCCCGGTGGTGGAGTAGCCCTTCGACGCGAAGTAGATGGCGTGATAGCCCGGACCGGTGCCCGGGTCGAGCACCCGACCGCGCAATCCGCCGAAGGCCACCAACTGCTGGACCACCGGTTGCGGCCCGCCGATGTCCCAGGGGACGCGGCTGGGCTCGGACTGCCCGTAGAGCGCTTCGAAATCCATGTGGGGCCGATCGCTCATCAGCTTCCCCTTTTGTAGACAGCTGCGTTCCCTAACACGGCCGAGCCTAACTCGCTGCGCCGGGGCCCGCCAGCGGAAGATTCACCTTGTCGGTCCCCGTGCGCACAATCGGAGCGTGAGCCGGGACGACGACACCGCCGAGGTAGTGGACGCCACGGAAGCGATCGACCCTCCACCGACGTCCGTGTTGTACGCCTGGGGCGACGAACCCGAGCAGGCGTGGCGACACCACGGCTCGTCCCTGCCGCGCAGGCTGGCCGGCATCCACACCCGCGCCGAAAGCGGCGCCACCCCAGGCGCCTCCGCCGACCAAGGCAGCCCCGCCACCGGCGCGGCCGGTGCCACAGGTCCAGTCGGCACCGCCGGTCCCGCAGTTCCCACCCGAGGCCGAGCAGAGATCTGCCGATGCACTGCACAGCGACCACGGCACGTGGCTGCGAAATCCCCTGCACGCCAACGCGCAGGCGGAACAACTCTGCAGCGACCTGGCCGATGGCGGTCGCGTCGACGGCTACATCAGGGGAAAGATGCGCAAGAGTCCACAGCTGACGCCGCAGGAGGCGACGCGGGCGGTGTGGGACACCGTGGACGCCTACCGCCCGCGGTACGACGACAGATAGGGGAACCCGAGATGGCCGACGATGCACTCACCGCAGACTGGCCCGGCGTCACGCGCGACGGGGCACCCGAATCGACGAGCAGTTCGGACAAAGGTCCGAGCAAGTGCAGGATTCACACAACGCCGCTGCGCGTCGATCCGAGGAGCCGACGACGGGCCGGAGCCATCGCGTTCAGGCGCGGCGTTCGGCGGCGGCGATGCCGCCTTTGAGGAGTTCGTCGATGACCTTCTTGAACACCGGCAGCATCAGCCGATCGGCGCCGGGGATCTTCAGCGTTGAGCGCAGGTGCCAGCTGACCTCGGTCCCGGCCCCCGTCTCACGCAGTTGGACCGTGCCGACGTGATCCCGGGTCGGTGCGCCCGAGAGCATCTTGTACGCGTAGCGGGTGGGTCGCTCGTACTCGATGATCTCCTCGACGAACGGGGGTCCGATCACCACCAGACGCCTGATCGCGCCGACACCGTTGGGTGCGGGGGTGCCCTCGCGATCGAGGGTGCTGCGCCGGCATGCCCACAGGTAGTCCGCGATCCCGCGGTGGTCGGTCAGGGCGTCGAACACGGTCTCGATCGGCGCCGTCGAGGTCCGGGTCAGGGTGAACTCGATCATCCGCGCTGCACCCTGACGCTGCTCGCCGTCGATATCCGGTTGTCGGCCGTCATGATTCGTCCCCTTTCGCTACAGAGAACATAGCCCCACGGCGTGCGGCTCACCGAAGCCGCATGAGTCCGCTGGAGCCCCGCCCCCACGGACTGGTCGCCGTGCTGAAACTCTTCGGGCAGGCTGTTGATGGAAAAAGCGTCGTCGCAGGCGAAAGCCCCTGAGTTCGGGCGGCATGCAACCCCGGTCGGCCAGGACGTGGGACCGAGGCATTGAGTGAACGGATTGCCCTGCTTCACAAGGGAATGAGTCGTATCCGGTCCCCAACCAGTATGGATGCGCGGCTACGTCGATGACGGCGGGAGTGCCCGACGGGATCCGCTAGGGCGGGGCACAGCACGATCCGAGGCTGGGATTACTCGCAGGCGACACCGTCGCCGTCGCGGTCAAGCCCAGGTCGATATCCGGGCTGTCCGACATAGATCGGCGCCGCACCCGCGGCCCGTGCTGCCTTGCAGTTCGGGTAGTACACCGACAACCCGTTATCGGGTGCCGGCGCTGGAGGGGGCGGAACATATTCAGCGCCGGGGTCCGTCGGCGGCTGCCCGGGAGCCGCGGCGGGTGCCCCACAATTCGTCAGGGTTCGAGCGATCGCATCGTGTTCGGCCTGGGTCACCCACAACCCGTAGGCGGCCTTGACGTCGACGATGCGGGTGACATAGGTGCAGCGGTAGGACTTGTTGGGCGGCAACCACGTTGCAGCGTCGCCGGCGCCCTTCTGCTCGTTCATCGCCCGGGTGGTGGCCTGCAGATTGATCGGGTCGTTGGCGAAGTTGCGAGCCTGTCACGATTTCTGTGTAAGTCAGAGGTGATTTGACTACGAGTTGTATTCTAGCACAATGGGATTCGCCCAGGGAATAGTCTGGCGAG
>NZ_JBYCLG010000188.1:0-5212 GCF_057473785.1 Mycobacterium sp. TH-M103 | reverse complement strand
GCACAGCAAAGCCCTCAAGCTGGGTGTCGCGCCGCTGACGATGAAGCCCGACGTCTGCTGGCAGCTGCCGATCCGGCGCAGCCAGGAATGGGTGACCCGGCCCGACGGCACCGAGATCCTCAAGACCTGGGTCACCGAGTACGACCGGCGCGGCTGGGGCTCCGGCGGTGCGGACCTGCACTGGTACTGCACCGGCGACCCCGGCGCCCATGTCGGCACCACGCAGGTGTGGGAGAGCCTGGCCGACGAGCTCACCGAACTGCTGGGCGCCAAGGCCTACGCGGAACTGGCCGCGATGTGCAAGCGGCGCAGCAAGTTAGGGCTCATCGCGGTGCATCCCGCCACCCGATTCGCCGAGTAGCGCGCCGTCGGGCGCCGACTGGCTTCGGCCGTACGCCGCGACCATGCGCTGCGCGCTGGCCTGCAGGTAGTCCTCGACCGCGGCGGCGGCCGCGTCCGGGTCGCGCGCCAGCACGGCCCCGGTGATCGCCCGCAGACCGGCCACCACCGCTACGGCGTCGTCGTAGGCCGCCGTCAGCTCGTGCTCGCGGCCCCCGAAGGCTTGCTCGACCCATCGGTACAGCAAACCCAGCGCACGGTTGCGGCTGCCGTGGATGAGCGCCCGGAAGTAGGCGAGGTCGGCGGCCTGGCGTGCCACGGCGCCGTCCGCGTCCCGCACCGCCGCCAGCGCAGCCCGCAACACCTCGGCATCCTCGGGCGTGATGCGTTGGGCGGCCAGCCGGCCGATCAGCGGCCCCAGCCCCGCCCGGATCTCCAGCAGTTCGACCAGGAATTCCGGCCCCAGCCTGCGGACCAGCGCCTCGACCACCGCGGGATGGGTGAGGCCCTGCGGGTCGCGCACCACGTTGCCGCTGCCGTGCCGGGCCTCGATCAGGCCCATCTGCTGCACCCGGGCCAGCCCCTGCCGTAGCGACGTGCGGTTGACGCCGAGCTGCTCGGCCAGCTCCCGTTCCGGCGGCAGCGCCGAGCCGGGCGGGAAGGCGCCGTCGAGGATGGCGCCGGCGATCGACGCGGCGATCTGTTCGTCCACGCGGTGGCGGTCCGGCGGCCGGATCGGACTTGACTGGTTCATTGGTTCAACCAATATAGTGGACGCACCGGCGTGGGAGGTGCAGCGATGGACGACGAGATGCGTTCGGCGTCGACTCCGCGCTGGCGGGGCGAGGCCGGGCGCCTGGAGGTCTGGTACGCCACCCTGTCGGATCCGCTGACGCGCGCCGGCCTGTGGATCCACTGCGAAACGGTCGCTCCGGTGCGGGGCGGTGGTGCCTACGCGCACGGCTGGGTGAGCCGGTTCCCGCCCGACGGCCCGCCCCGCACCGAACGATTCGGTCCCGAACCCACCCGTCCCGCGACCGGCGCCACGTGGTTCGACGCCGCGGGCGTGCGGGCGGCCCCGCAGCAGCTGACCGGAAGCGCCCGGTCGCTGGCATGGGACCTGTCCTGGCAGGACAGCGGCGGGCCGCTGTGGACGTTCCCCCGCGCGGCCTGGGACCGCGAACTGCTGCCGGGCGCCCAGGTGGTGCTCGCCCCCACCGCCGAGTTCGCGGGCTCACTGACCGTCGACGGCACCGCCGCGCCCATCGAGGGGTGGCGCGGCGGTGTCGCGCACATCTACGGGCACGGTAACGCCAGGCGCTGGGGGTGGCTGCACGCCGACCTCGGCGGCCGCGACGTCCTCGAGGTGGTCACCGCCGTGTCGCACAAGCCGGGCCTGCGCAGGCTCGCCCCGATGGCGTTCGTCCGGTTCCGTGTCGATGGAAAGGATTGGCCCGCAAACCCTTTGCCGGCACTGCGGATGCGGACAACGCTCGGCGTAGCGCACTGGCAGCTGGAGGGACGCCTCGGTGGCCGCCGTGCGCTCATCCGCGTGGACCAGCCGCCGGAGCGGTGCGTCAGCCTGGCCTACACCGACCCCGACGGGGGCACCGCGGTGTGCACGAACACCGAACAGGCCGACATCCACATCGAGATCGGCGAGCGGCGCTGGTCGGTGCTGGGAAGTGGGCACGCCGAAGTCGGCCTGCGCGGTGACGAGGCGCCCGCCGTCAACGAAAGGACCCCGACGACATGAGCTTTCTGTTCGACCCACCCATGCTGTTCGCCTCCGGAGTGCTCATCGAGCGCCGCCTGCCCGCCGACCGCCGCGACATCGCCGAGGCCGCCACCCTCGGGGTCTTCTTCGGCGGGTCGTTCGGGCTCTACCAGAACGTGCCCGGCCTCGGGCTGCTCTGGCGACCCTTCCAGGCCCGCGACGGCCGCGACTTCATGTGGAACAGCGGGGTTTTCGGCGTGCAGACCGAACGTCTCGGCTGGCCCATGCACGCGGCGGCGGGCGCGATCTTCGCGACCTATCCGCTGTTCCTCAAACTGGGCCGCCGGGCCGGCCGCCTGCTGTGAGCCGGTTCGCCGACCGAGCGACCGCCTCGTTCGGCGCCGCGCTGCTGCCCGCCGAACACGGCGGCCCGACACCGGCCCAGCTCGTCGAGCGCGTGGAGCGCTACCTGCGGCAGTTGCCGCCGTCTTCGCGGCTGGCCATGCGGGCCGGGCTGGCCTCGGTGGCCGCGGCGAGCTACCTGTGCACCGGGCGGTCGCTGTCGCGGCTCGACCCGCGCGGCCGCGACGCGGTGCTGCGGCGCGTCGCTGCGCTCACCCCGGAGACGGGTGCGGCCGTCGAGGCCCTCAAGGCGATCGTGCTGCTCGCCAATGGCGCGGAAACCTTTGCACCGGAACTGCTTTCGCGCGCCCAGCAGGACGATGCGGCGCGGCCGGACGCGCCCCTGACCGTCACGCCGGCGGCCGCGAGCGGCTCCGTCGTGGCCGCGGACGCGGTGATCGTGGGCTCCGGCGCGGGCGGCGCGATGGCCGCCCGCACCCTGGCCCGGGCGGGCCTGGACACCGTCGTGCTCGAGGAGGGGCGCCGCTGGACGGTCGAGGAGTTCCGCAGCACCCACCCGATCGACCGCTACGCCGGGCTGTACCGCGGCGCGGGGGCCACGGTCGCGCTGGGGCGGCCGTCGGTGGTGCTGCCGATCGGGCGTGCGGTCGGGGGCACCACCGTGGTGAACTCCGGAACCTGCTACCGGCCCCCGCCGGCGGTACAACACCGGTGGCACAACGACTTCGGCCTGCGGCCCGCCGATCCCGACCGGCTCGCCGGTCATCTCGACGATGTCGAGGCCACGCTGCGGGTCGCGCCGGTCCCGCTGGAGATGATGGGCCGCAACGGGCGCCTGCTGCTCGACGCCGCTGCGACGCTCGGCTGGCGCGCGGGGCCCATCCCGCGCAACGCCCCGGGCTGCGGCGGCTGTTGCCAGTGCGCGATCGGCTGCCCACGCAACGCCAAGTTCGGCGTGCACCTCAACGCGCTGCCCCAGGCCTGCGCGGCCGGCGCCCGCATCATCTCCGAAGCCCGCGTCGAACGGGTGCTGCACGAGCACGGGCGGGCGATCGGCGTGCGCGCGCGCCGTCCCGACGGCACCGCGCTCGACGTCCTGGCCGACACGGTGGTCGTGGCCGCCGGCGCGACCGAGACGCCATTGCTGTTGCGCCGCAGCGGGCTTGGCGCGCACCCGCGCCTGGGCCGCAACCTGGCGCTGCATCCGGCGACGATGCTCGCCGGGCGTTTCGACGACGACGTCGTCGCCTGGCACGGGGTGCTGCAGAGCGCCGCCGTCGACGAATTGCACGAGTCGCATGGCGTGCTGATCGAGGCCACTTCGACGCCGCCGGGGATGGGGTCGATGGTCTTTCCCGGCTACGGCGCCGAGCTGCTCGGCTGGCTCGACCGGGCCCCGCGGGTCGCGACGTTCGGCGCCATGGTGGCCGACCGGGGCGTCGGCTCGGTGTCCTCGGTGCGCGGCGAGACGCTGGTGCGCTACGACATCGACCGCGCGGACGTCGCCCGGCTGCTGGCCGCGATCGAGGCCATGGGGCGGCTGTTGTTCGCCGCGGGCGCCGTGGAGGTGCTGACCGGCCTGCCGGGCGACCCGACGGTCCCTTCGTTGCCCGCGCTGCACGACGCGCTGGGCCGCAGCAACCCGAAAAGCCTGCACCTGGCTGCGTTTCACCCGACGGGGACCGCGGCTGCGGGCGCCGACGAGCAGCGCTGCCCGGTCGACGGGACGGGGCGGCTGCGCGGCGTCGACGGCGTCTGGGTGGCCGACGCGTCCATCCTGCCCAGCTGCCCGGAGGTGAACCCGCAGGTGTCGATCATGGCCGTGGCGCTGGGCGTGGCCGACGAGGTGCTCAGCGCCCGCTGAGCGAGGGTGAAACTAGCACTCCAGCTTGTAGCCCAGCCCGCGCACCGTCACCAGGTGCACCGGGTTGGCGGGGTCGGCTTCGATCTTGGACCGCAGGCGCTTGACGTGGACGTCGAGCGTCTTGGTGTCGCCCACGTAGTCCGCGCCCCACACCCGGTCGATCAACTGGCCGCGGGTCAGCACCCGTCCGCTGTTGCGCATCAGGTACTCGAGCAGGTCGAACTCCTTGAGCGGCAACGTGATCGTGTCGCCGTTGACCGAGACGACGTGGCGTTCGACGTCCATGCGCACCGGCCCGGACTCCAGCACGCCGTCGCTGATCTCGGAGTCGTCGTCGCCGCCGCGGCGCAGCACCGCGCGAATGCGGGCGATCAACTCGCGCGCCGAATACGGCTTGGTGACGTAGTCGTCGGCCCCCAGTTCCAGCCCGACCACCTTGTCGATCTCGCTGTCGCGTGCGGTCACCATGATCACCGGCACGCTGGAACGGGCCCGCAACTGCTTGCACACGTCGGTGCCCGACATTCCCGGCAGCATCAGGTCCAGCAGCACGATGTCGGCACCGGCGCGATCGAACTCGGCCAGCGCGGCCGACCCGTCGGTGACCACCGTGGCCTCGAAGCCCTCCTTGCGCAGCAGGAAGGCCAGCGGATCGGCCAGCGACTCCTCGTCCTCCACGATCAGCACACTGGTCATGAGCGCGACTCCTTCTCGCGGGTCATCGACTTAGTTCTTCCTCTCGTTGGGGCCGCCCGGGCCGCACCTCGCGGCCCCGTGGGTGCTCGAGTTCCCCCTCGCCGTCCTGCTGGGACGCCAGGGCAGCCGGGATGGATAGCGTGAACGTCGACCCGGTGCCCGGCTTGCTCCACACGCCGATGCTGCCGTTGTGGTTGGCCGCGACGTGCTTGACGATGGCCAGGCCCAGCCCG